>JAKFVZ010000663.1 GCA_021732965.1 Reyranella sp. | reverse complement strand
CAGCAGGCCGGTCGCCGTCCACAGAGCGAGGGCCAGCACGGCGAAGAAGGTAAGCCAGCGGCGCGGGGCGGCGGCGAAGCGGCGGGCCGTCGACTTCACGCCGACCACGGCATCGTCGCGCTGGTCCTGCATGGCGTAGATCGTGTCGTAGACCATCGTCCAGGCGACGCCGCCGAGATAGAGCGCGACGGTGGCCCAGGAGAGCGTCTGGGTGACGGCGGCGTAGCCGACCAGCGCGCCCCAGTTGAAGGCGAAGCCCAGCACGACCTGCGGCCAGGAGGTGATCTTCTTCATCGCCGGATAGACGGCGACCAGCAGCAGCGACAGCAGCGCCACGCCGCCCGCGAACTTGTTGAGCTTGAACAGCACGGCCGCGCCCACGGCGCCCTGCAGCGCCATCCAGATCAGCGCGTGGTGCAGCTTCAGTTCGCCCTAGGGCAGCGGCCGGCCGCGTGTGCGCTCGACCCCGGCATCGACCTTGCGGTCGAGGATGTCGTTCCAGGTGCAGCCCGCGCCGCGCATGGCGATGGCGCCGACCGTGAACAGCGCCATGTAGCCCGCGAGCTGCGCCCAGTGGGGCGCGGCGGCCAACGCCGACGACCACCAGCAGGGAAACAGCAGCAGCCAGATGCCGATCGGCCGGTCCCAGCGCGCCAGACGCCCATAGGGCCGCGCCCAGGGCGGCAGGTAGCGCAGCGTCCAGTGCGTCTGGTCGATATCCGTGAAGCCGGTTGTCCGGGCGGTGGTCATGGCGTCATCATGCAGCGATGCGCGTCAATGATCCATCGAAGGAACTTTCATGAGTGCCGCACGCCTCTTCGTCGAGGCCGATCTCGCGGCCGGCGGCGAAGCCCCGCTCGACGAAGCCCAGGTCCATTACCTGCGCCATGTCATGCGCCGGCCGGACGGCGCGCCGCTGCTCCTCTTCAACGGCCGCGACGGCGAATGGCGCGGCACGCTGTCGGCACGGGGCAAGAAGGCGGCCGTGGCCGAGGTGGGCGAGCAGACGCGCGAGCAGGTGCCCGAGCCGGACCTGTGGCTGTGCTTCGCACCGGTGAAACGCGCGCGCATCGACTATATCGCCGAGAAGGCGACCGAACTCGGCGTCTCGGTGCTGCAGCCGGTGGTGACGCGCCACACGGCGGTCGAGAGGGTCAATGTCGGCCGCCTGCGCGCCAACGCCGTCGAGGCGGCGGAGCAGACCGAGCGGCTGACCGTGCCCGAGGTGCGCGAATCGCTCGATCTCGGAAAGTTGCTCGACGCCTGGCCCGCGGGCCGGCGGCTGATGATGTGCGACGAGACCGGGGGCGGTCCGCCGATCACCGAGGCCCTGTTGCAGCTCGATGACGCCGCGCGAGCCGCGCCGTGGGCGATTGTGATCGGGCCCGAAGGCGGCTTCGCTGAAACCGAGCTGCAGGCACTCCGTCGCATAAAGGATGTAACGTCTGTAGGCCTCGGTCCGCGCATCCTGCGGGCCGACACGGCGGCGCTTGCAGCGCTGGCATGCTGGCAGGCCCTCGTGGGCGACTGGCGGCGCCCGACGCCCCGTCTGAACGGCGATTATCGCACATCCAAGGTTACCGTCTGAGCGCTTGCGCAGTCCCCCGGCGATGTGGGAGACGGGGAATCGAACAGGATGAACCAGCCGCAGGCTCACGTGAGGTTTCCTCATGCGACCGCGCCGCTCCATCAGCCCTCAGAAGGCCTGGAGTGATCAGGGAGAGATGATCGTATGTCCGCACCTCCGTCGGGCGGCGGCGCGCCGATCGAAAATCGGCGGCAGCTGATCGAATACTTCGCGGCCGGCAACAAGCCCCGCGCGCAGTGGCGCATGGGCACCGAGCACGAGAAGTTCGGCTACCACACGAATACCCTGAAGCCGCTGGCCTATGACGGGCCGGACGGCATCCGCGCGATGCTCGAAGGGCTGACGCGCTTCGGTTGGGAGCCGGTGATCGAGGGCAACAATCCCATCGCGCTTCTGCGTGGAAAAGCCAGCATAACGCTGGAGCCGGGTGGCCAGTTCGAACTGTCGGGCGCGCCGCTCGAGACGCTGCACGAGGCGGCGGCCGAGAACGGCCAGCATATCGACGAGGTGAAGCAGGTCGCCGGCGAGATCGGTGCGTCCTTCATCGGGCTGGGCTTCGCGCCCGAGTGGACGCGCGAAGACATGCACTGGATGCCCAAGGGTCGCTACAAGATCATGCGCGAGTACATGCCCAAGGTGGGCAAGCTCGGCCTCGACATGATGCTGCGCACCTGTACCGTGCAGACCAACCTCGACTTCGATTCCGAAGCCGACATGGTGAAGAAGTTCCGCGTGTCGCTGGCCTTGCAGCCGATCGCGACCGCGCTGTTCGCCAACTCGCCCTTCAAGGAGGGCAAGGACGTCGGCTTCAAGAGCTACCGCAGTCACATCTGGACCGACACCGACCCCGATCGTTGCGGCGTGCTGCCCTTCGTCTTCGAGGACGGGTTCGGCTTCGAGCGCTATGTCGACTACATGCTCGATGTGCCGATGTATTTCGTCTATCGCGACGGCAAGTACATAGACGCCTCTGGCCAGAGCTTCCGCGACTTCCTGAAGGGCAAGCTGCCGGCGCGGCCGGGCGAATTGCCTTCGATCAACGACTGGGCCGATCACATCACCACGGCTTTCCCCGAGGTGCGGCTGAAGCGCTTTCTCGAGATGCGCGGCGCGGACTCCGGTCCGCTGGGCGCGCTGAACGCGCTGCCGGCGCTGTGGGTCGGCTTGCTCTACGACCAGACCGCGCTCGATGCGGCCTGGGATCTGGTGAAGGACTGGACCGCCGTCGACCATGACTTCCTGCGCGCGGAGACGCCGAAGTCGGGCCTCGCCACGATGTTCCGCGGCCGTGTCCTGTCCGAACTGGCACGCGACGTGGTCGAGATCGCCCATGCCGGCCTGCGCGCGCGCAATCGGATCAATGCCGAGGGCGCCGATGAGACGATGTACCTGGCGCCGCTCGACCGTGCCGTCGCCAGCGGCCAGGCGCCGGCCGACGAGCTGCTCGCCCGGTGGCACGGCGAATGGAAAGGGTCCTTCGCAGCACTGTTCCGCGACTGTGCCTACTGAGGTAAGGTCGCGGCATGCTCGATCGTTGCGACCGCGTCCAGATCGCCGTGCACGACGCCGCCAGGGCGGCGCAGCGCTTCGGCCAGTTGCTCGGCAGCCAGGTGTCGCGGCACGACCATAGCCGCCACCTCTCGGCCAGGCGCACCATCCTCGCCGTCGGCGAAAGCGAGTTCGAGCTCTGCGAACCCGACGGCGCCGGCCTCACCCAGGATTTCCTCAGCCGTCGCGGCGAGGGGTTGATGACGGCGGGTTACTGCACCGCCGATCTCGACGGCATGGTGAAGCGCTGGGAAGGTCTCGGCATCGGCTACGACCGCGACAACGGCCAGCTATACCTCGCGAACGACGCGACCTTCGGCCTCCCCATCGTGATCTCCGAGAGCACCTACCGTCCGCGCGTCGGTCCGGTGTCGTTCCTCTACGAGACGACCAACACGCTGATTAGCGACTGGCGCCGCGTCGCCGCGGTCTATGCGGGCCTGTTAGGACTCGACCCGTCGCGCTTCAGCGAGATCGGCAGCGAGCGCTTCGGTTATATCGGGACGCTCACTTTGTTCGATCCGCCCAACCGGCTGGACCGCATCGAACTCAGCCAGGTCACCGACAACGTCCATTCGATGGGCCGCTACGCCCACAAGCACGGCGATTCGCTCTACATGTGCTACGTCGAGGTCCACGACTGGCCCAACGTCCGCCAGCGCCTGCTCGACGCCAATGCCCGCTACACGCCGCGCGGCTCGGACCCGTTGACCGATCCCGACGGCGGCTGGATCCATCCGAAGGAACTGCACGGGGTGCTGCTCGGCGTCTCGCGCACGGGCCTCGCCTGGGACTGGTCGGGCCGCGAGGAACTGGTGCCGCCGGTATGAGTTCGAACATGAAGCGTCGTTCGCTTGTCGCGATGCTGGCGGCGCTGCCGCTCGCAGCGCACGCCCAGCCGGCCGAATGGCAAACCGTGGTCGGGCCCGACCTGCGCTTTCGGCTGGAAATGCCGGAGCCGGCCAACAAGACCTCGGCGGGCGAGAAGGAAAAGGGCCATGCCGGCGAGCGCGTCGCCTGGGCCTCCAAGCGCAGCGGCGAGATGTTAGACTTCGACTATGTCGACTACGAGCCGGGCTGGTTCTCGGCCAAGAACAGCAAGGAGATGGCGCGCGATCTGGGACGCGGCGAGGCTGAGAAGGCCTTCCCGCGCAACAAGTTCAAGTACGTGCTCGACGAGCCGGTGACATTGCAGGGCTGGGACGGCTACGCGCTCGACATCGCCGACCACGAGGATGCGCTGGTCATGATGCGCACCTACATCGTGAAGGACAGGCTCTATCGCCTGCTGGTCACGGCCAGGAACGACGAGGAATCGCGCGCGGCGGCCAACCGCTTCCTCGCCTCGCTGCGGCTGGCGGAGACAAGAAGCTAGGATGCGTATCTGTGTTTTCGGCGCCGGCGCGATCGGCGGCAACTATGCGACGCGGTTGGCCGATGCCGGCAACGAGGTTTCCGTCGTAGCGCGCGGACCCCATCTCGAGGCGATCCGCGCCAACGGCCTCACGCTGCTGACCGGCGACAGGAAGATCGTCGCGAAGGTGAACGCGAGCGACAAGCCGGCCGAGCTCGGCCCGCAGGACGTGGTGATCTCCACGCTGAAAGCCTCGAGCCTGTCGGCGGTCGCCGACAGCGTTGCGCCGCTGCTGGGACCGGGCACGCCCGTGGTGTTCGCGCAGAACGGCATTCCGTGGTGGTACGGACAGGGGCTCGCCAACGACCGGCCCAAGGCGCCTGACCTGTCGCGCCTCGATCCGGGCGGCGCACTGCTCAAGGCGGTCGGCTTCGACCGCACGCTGGGCGGCGTCATCACCTCGTCCAATCACGTGATCGAGCCCGGCGTGGTGCGCAATATCTCGCCCGATCGCAACGTGCTCTGGGTGGGCGAGCCCGACGATCGCCAGACGCCGCGCATCCAGAAGCTGCGCGAGACGCTGATCGCCGCCGGCATCGCCTCGCCCTCGACGACCGACATCCGCTACGACATCTGGCACAAGCTGATGGCCAACTTCACCGGCTCGACGCTCTGCCTCATCCTGCGCCAGCCCACGACCATCCAGGCGACGCCGATGGTCAATCGCCTCGCGCGCCGCGCCCATGCCGAGGCTCTGGCCATCGCCGCCGCGCACGGCGTCATGCTCGACGATTCGCCCGAGGTCCGCTACGGCCCCAAGCGCATCTATCCCGACCATCGTCCGTCGATCCTGCAGGACTACGAGGGCGGCCGGCCGATGGAGATCGAGGCGATCGTGCGGGCGCCGCTCGCCTTCGCGCGCAGCGCCGGACTCGACACGCCCACGCTCGATGCCATCGAATCGATCTGCGTCAGCCTCGCGGAATCGAAACAGCTCTATCGGTCCTGAACATGAGCGCAGCCGCTTCGGTGAACATCGACAAGCGGATCGCGGAACTGGGCGACTGGCGCGGCGAGATGCTCGCGCGCGTTCGCACGCTGATCCGCGAGGCGGATCCCGACATCGTCGAGGCATGGAAGTGGCGAGGCGTACCGGTGTGGGAGCATGACGGCATCGTCTGCACCGGCGAGACCTACAAGCAGATCGTGAAGCTCACCTTCGCGCGCGGCGCTTCGCTTACCGATCCCAAGAAGCTGTTCAATTCCAGCCTCGACGGCAACGTCCGTCGCGCCATCGACATTCCCGAAGGTGGCAAGCTGGACGAAACCGCTTTCAAGGCTCTTGTCCGCGCGGCCGTGACGGCGAACAAGGAAGCGCTCGCCGAGCGAGCCGCAAAGAAGAAGAAACAATAGCGTTCATGACCCCTCCGTCGGCGTAAGATGCCGACACCTCCCTATTTGAATGGGGAGGAAAGGGCTCATAGCATTGCCTCCCCATTCAGATGGGGAGGTGCCCGCGTAATCGCGGGCGGTGGGGTCATCGCTTCGTGGACTCAGGTCGCGGTGCCGCCGACCGTGAGCGCGTCGATGCGCAGGGTGGGCTGGCCGACGCCGACAGGGACGCCCTGGCCGTCCTTGCCGCAGGTACCGATGCCGGGGTCGAGCGACATGTCGTTGCCGACCATGCCGACGCGCGTCAGTGCCTCGGAGCCGGCGCCGATCAGGGTCGCGCCCTTCACCGGGCGGCCGAGCTTGCCGTTCTAGATCAGGTAGCCCTCGGTGACGCTGAACACGAACTTGCCGGACACGATGTCGACCTGGCCGCCGCCGAAGTTGGCGCAGTAGAGGCCCTTCTTGACCGAGGAGATGATCTCCTTCGGGTCTTTGTCGCCGCCCAGCATGAAGGTGTTGGTCATGCGCGGCATCGGCGAATAGGCGTGGCCCTGGCGGCGGCCGTTGCCGGTCGGCTTCACGCCCATTAGGCGGGCGTTCATGCGGTCCTGCATCAGGCCGACCAGGCGGCCGTCCTCGATCAGCACGTTGCGCTGCGTGGGCGTGCCCTCGTCGTCGATGGTGAGCGAGCCGCGGCGGTCGTTCAGCGTGCCGTCGTCGACCACGGTGACGCCCGGGGAGGCGATCATCTCGCCCATCAGGTGGCTGAACATCGAGGTCTTCTTGCGGTGGAAGTCGCCTTCCAGCCCGTGGCCGACCGCCTCGTGCCACAGCACGCCCGACCAACCGGCGCCCAGCACGACCGGCATCTCGCCGGCCGGCGCATCGACCGACTCGAGGTTGACCAGCGCCTGGCGGATCGCCTCGTCGGCTTCCTTCTGCCAGTAGCCCGGCAGGAAGATGTCGCCATAGGCGGCACGGCGGCCGCTGCCGGTACCGCCGGCTTCCATGCGCGTGCCGTCGGCGCAGACCACGCTGACGTTCAGACGCACCAGCGGCCGCACGTCGGCGGCGCGCCAGCCGCCGGCGCGGACGATCTCCACGACCTGCCACGAGCCCGACAGCGAGACCGAGACCTGGCGCGCCTTGGGCTCCTTGCCGCGCACATAAGCGTCGATTTCCTGCATCAGCGCGACCTTCTTCGCGAAGGGCACGCCGTCGATCGGATTGTCGTCGGCATAGAGCAGCCGATTGGTGCCGCGCGGCGACTCATCGGACTTGCCGCCGCGGCCCGCACGCACCGTCTTCACCGTCTCGGCCGCCCGCTTCAGCGCCTGTTCGTCGAGCGCCGAGGCGTGGGCGAAGCCGGTCACGTCGCCCGCCACGGCGCGCAGGCCGAAGCCCTGCGAGGTGTCGAACGACGCGCTCTTCAGCTTGCCGTCGTCGAACGACAGGCTCTCGCTCTGGACATATTCGAGGAACAGTTCGCCGTCGTCGGTGCCGGCCAGCGCGTCATCGACCATCCTGGCCGTCTTGCGCTGGTCGAGGCCACCCTTGCCGAAGAACAGGCCGTCGGCGGTGGCGAGATGGTTGATCGACTTGCTCATTGCGAACACCTTTTCCTTACTTCGGCCGATCATTCCGCCACTTTGTCATCGCGGGCGGGGTAACCCCCGCCCTGAAGCGTAGCGAAGGATCTACTGCCAGCCACTGACACCATATTTGTGGCGAGGCTAGGTCCTTCGCTACGCTCAGGACGACATCGAGGCCTCAGACGACGAGGACGGTGCCTAAAATGGGCATCTGCCCTGATGGACGCAAGCGCCGCTCACCGCAGTTTGAGCACCAGCTTGCCCTTGAGGTGACGGCCGGCACTGACCCGCAGCGCATCCGCCGCCTGGGCCAGGCTGAATTCAGTGATCGGAGGCACGCGAACGGCGCCGATGCGATGAAGCTCCACGATGCGCTCGAGATGCGCGCGGGTGCGGGGAACGGCGGGCCGCAGGGCGGTGACATCGCCGCGGTCGGGCTTGGGTGCCTGGGCACCCGAGGCGATGAAGGCCGCACGTCCACCGGGCTTCAGAACCGAGAACGATCGCATCGCGACATCGCCGCCCACGGTATCGAACACGGCATCGCAGGGACTTACCGCCTTGGTGAAGTCGGTCGAATTGTAGTCGATGACCTGATCGGCGCCGATCTCGCGCAGATAGGGCGCGTTGGCAGCGCTTGCCGTGGTGATGACATGGGCGCCGAGATGCTTGGCGAGCTGAATGGCGAAGCTCGCCACGCCGCCGGCACCGCCCTGGATCAGGATCGTTTCGCCCTTCTGCAGCTTCAGGCTGTTTTCGATGGTGCACAAGGCGGTGAGGCCAATGAGCGCC
>JAKFVZ010000446.1 GCA_021732965.1 Reyranella sp. | reverse complement strand
GTAGCGGAGCAGCACCTCGGACGAGATCTGGCGCCGCAGAGGCACGATGCGCGACTGGTAGAAGCGCGCGATGTCGTAGTTCGCGCGATAGGTCGAGTAGGCCTGGCGCGCTTCCGAGCGGGCATTCACAGACCGCTCCACCAGCCTGTTGACTGCACGCATGTAGATCTCGCGCGCCGCCGCAACGCGAGCCTCGCCGGTGTCGAAGATCGGGATCACGATGCCGAGCTCGAGCCCGTAGCGGCTCTTCGAGCTCTGCTCGCCGGCGTCGCTGGTCTCGACCTCGTTCCTGTAGCCGAGCCCCAGCTCCAGGAACGAGAGATAGCGCGTGGCGTTCACGAAGCTCGCCGACTTCGCGAGCGTCACGATCTCGTAGCGCAGGATGATCAGGTCCACGCGCCGCTTCATCGCCTCGACCTCCACGTCGGCCAGGGCGTCTGCCGCCGCCGGTAGCGCGGCAAGGCGTGCGGGCAGCGTGTAGGCGAGATCGCTTCCCCATAGTCCGAGCATGCGGTTCAGGGCTTCGCGCGTGCTTGTCGCAGCCAGCCTCGCCTGCGCGACCTTGGCGCTCAGTTCGGCGTAGAAGGCCGACACGCGCGCCTGGTCGAGCTTGTTGGCGGCGCCGGTTTCGCCGAGCTGCTTCATCATCTGCGCCGAGGCATCGGCGGTCTGGCGTGCTTGTTCCAACAGGGCCAGACGCTGCCGGGCCGCGACCGCTTTGGTATAGGCCCGACGTACGTCGACGGTCAGGCTCAACGTCGTCGCGACCGCGCGGTAGCGCGCCTCCTCGAACTCGCGCCTGGCAATCTCGGTCTTCCGCGGCTGGGTCGCGAAGGCCAGCAGGTTGCCCACGAGCTGGAAACCGAACTCCACGAAGCCGCCCGTGCCGAAGGTGCGGCCGACGGTGATGGCCGGGTTGGGCGGGAGGCTTGCCTGGACATACTCCGCCTCGGAGAGGCCGAGATCGTTATAGGCCGCCTGCAGGCCGCGATTGTTGAGCAGTGCGATCTGAACGGCGGACTCCTCGGACAAGGGCTCGGCGAGCAGCGCCTGCAGGCGTTCGCGGGCACGACGCAGGTCTTCCGGCGAGGAGAGTTTGACGGCGTCGCGGCCGATTTCCTTGCGGATGCCGTCCGTCACCGGCGCCATGCCGCCGTCGTCGGTGAACTGGGCGCAGCCCGCGACCAGCAGGCCGGCGAGGGCGACAGCCGTCGTTCTGGCGAGGGCATTCATGGCGACGTTCATGGCGACCGTCCGGCGCCAGGTGCGACGCGATCGTTGAGCTCCCGCCAGGGTTTCAGCTCGACGGGCCGATGCGGCACCGTGCCGGACATGACCGGCAGGTATGGCGCAGCAACGGTCGGCGCTTCCGGGTTCGAGGCATCGGTGGGCGAAAGATCAGGCAGAGGCAGCGGCGCGCAGGCGGCCACTCCAAGCGCGAGCATGGATGGGACCAGGGTTTTCATGGCAACGACCCAAACGGAATTGACGAGAACGCGCGGGAACGGGCGGCGCGGCCGACTGGCGGCGGACCCTTTGCATTCGCGCAAGGCAGGTGTCTGGAGCTATCGAGCCGGAATCAGGCTCACGACCGGACACGCATCTGTGACGCGAACACGGTCAGGCGAGTCTGGGAGGACGTTCCGAACGGTCGCCGCTGCAACCCTCGAGCATGTCGCTCAGGGACATCGGCACCGATGACGCACCCCCGGGACCTGCCCATGCATCGATGCCGGAGACGGTCATGGCGGCATGGCAGGCAATGGTGCAGCAGCCTTCGCCGTGGTCCCCTGCACCGCTGGCCGGACAGGTTCCGCCCTCGTGCGTGGCAGGAACTTCCGCCGCTTCCGGCGCGGTCTGCCCTTCATGTGCGGCAGGCTGTGATTTCATGGCGGTTACGGGACGCTCATCCGCATGCGCGCCGTGGGCCGACGCGGCGCCCACTGCAAGCACCCACATCGTGAGCCCAAGCAGGAGCGCCTGTAAGACTTGCCTCAGCGGACGGGTGAGGGTCATCGGCATTCCATGTCAGCGCCGTCGACTGTCCAGCACTTCGAGTATCTCGTCGATCTTGATCTGCCGGTCCTTGTCGGAGCCGGCATGGAAGGCGTGCGCCACACAATGCTGCAGGTGATCGCCCAGCGTCTCCTGCTCGACCTTGTCGAGCGCGGCGCGCACCGCGCGGATCTGCGTCAGCACGTCGATGCAGTAACGCTCCTCCTCGATCATGCGCGCCACGCCCCGCACCTGGCCCTCGATGCGGCTGAGGCGCGCGAGCTGCGACTTCTTGAGCTTCTCGTCCATCCTTGAACCATACCCCCGTAGGGTATAGATAGCAAGCATGAGCCACGCCTGCTGCCACGCGTCCCATGCGCCTGCCGCCGATCCCGCGATCGCCATCGATCCCGTCTGCGGGATGAAGGTGAAGACCGACGGCGCGAAGAATACGACCGTGCACGAGGGGCAGACCTATTACTTCTGCAATCCGAAGTGCCTCCAGAAGTTCACGGCCGATCCGGTGCGCTACCTGAGGCCGGAGGAAGCGCCACCCGCCCCACCTGCGGCACCGGGTGCGATCTTCACCTGCCCCATGCATCCCGAGATCCGTCAGGTCGGTCCGGGAAGCTGCCCGATCTGCGGCATGGCGCTCGAACCCGCCGAAATCTCGCTCGACGACGGACCGAACGAAGAACTGGTCGACATGACCCGCCGGCTCTGGATCGGCGGCGCGCTCTCCGTGCCGCTGGTGGCGCTCGACATGGGCGGGCATCTCTTCGACCTGCATCGCTTCCTGCCGCACGGACTGACGCCCTGGCTGCTGATGGCGCTGGCGACACCTGTGGTCCTGTGGGCCGGCTGGCCGTTCTTCGTGCGCGGCTGGCAGTCGGTACGCACCGGCCATCTCAACATGTTCACGCTGATCGCGCTCGGTACCGGCGTCGCCTGGGCCTATAGCGTGATCGCCACCCTCGCGCCGGGCCTGTTTCCCGTCGGCCTGCGCGGCCCCGATGGCATGGTGCCGGTCTATTTCGAGCCGGCTGCCGTGATCGTCGTACTGGTGCTGGTGGGCCAGGTGCTCGAGTTGCGCGCGCGCGAGGCGACCGGCGGCGCCATCAAGGCGCTGCTGGGACTGGCGCCGCGCACCGCGCTGCGCATCGACGCCAACGGCAACGATGTCGAAGTGGCGATCGACCGGATCGCGGTCGGCGACCGGCTGCGCGTGCGGCCGGGCGAGAAGGTGCCGGTCGACGGCGCGATCGTCGAGGGCGCCGGCTCGGTCGACGAATCGAGCATCACCGGCGAGCCGATGCCGGTTTCCAAGGCGGCGGACGCCAGGGTGATCGGCGGCACCGTGAACGTGAGCGGCAGCTTCGTGATGAAGGCCGAACTGGTGGGCAGCGACACCATGCTGTCGCGCATCGTGCGTATGGTCGCCGAAGCCCAGCGCAGCCGCGCGCCCATCCAGCGACTGGCCGACATCGTCGCCGGCTGGTTCGTGCCGGCGGTCATCGCCGTGTCGGTGATCGCTTTCGTCGCCTGGTCGATCTGGGGTCCCGCGCCGGCCTTCTCCTATGCGCTGGTGGCGGCAGTCTCCGTGCTGATCATCGCCTGCCCCTGTGCGCTGGGCCTCGCCACGCCGATGTCGATCATGGTCGGCGTCGGCCGTGGCGCTGCCGCCGGCATCCTGATTCGCAATGCCGAAGCGCTGGAGCGGCTGGAGAAGGTCGACACGCTGGTGGTCGACAAGACCGGCACGCTGACACTGGGCAAGCCGACCCTGTCGGCGGTCGAAACGCTCGGCGCCCTGCCGGAGAACGAGATCCTGGGGCTGGCCGCCAGCCTCGAACGCGGCAGCGAGCATCCTATCGCAACGTCGATCCTGGCCGGCGCCCAGGCACGGGGCGTGACGACGGCGAGCGTCGAAAACTTCGCCTCGCCCGCCGGCAAGGGCGTGTCGGGTTCGGTGGACGGTCGGCGCCTGCTGCTCGGCAATGCCGCGCTTCTGCGCGAGGCCGGCATCGACGTGACCGCCGCCGACGCCAGGGCCGATACCTTGCGCGAAGGCGGCGCCACCGTCGTCCTGCTGGCGGTCGATGGATCGGTCGCGGGCCTGCTGGCGGTGAGCGATCCGGTCAAGGACACGACGCCCGAAGCCCTGAAGCGCCTGCGCGAGGCGGGCCTGCACATCGTCATGCTGACCGGCGACAACCGGCGCAGTGCCGCCGCGGTCGCGGCCCGGCTGGGCATCGACGCGGTCGAAGCCGAGGTGCTGCCCGAGGACAAGGCGCGGATCGTCCAGCGCCTGAAGGCCGAGGGGCGCGTCGTGGCGATGGCCGGAGACGGCATCAACGACGCCCCCGCCCTGGCTGTCGCCGATGTCGGCATCGCCATGGGCACCGGCACTGACATCGCCATCGAGAGCGCCGGCATCACCTTGGTGAAGGGCGACCTGCTGGGCATCGCCCGCGCCCGATCGCTTTCCCAGGCCACCATGGCGAACATCCGCCAGAACCTTTTCTTCGCCTTCATCTACAATGCCGCCGGGGTGCCGATCGCGGCCGGCGTGCTCTACCCGGTCCTGGGGATTATGCTGAGCCCGGTCTTCGCCGCCGCCGCCATGGCCCTGAGTTCGGTCAGCGTCATCGGCAACGCGCTTCGACTGCGCCGGCTGGAGCTTTGAATCCGCTGCGACATTTAGGGACGCGCATGTCGCTTTGTGCTTGATCCGGAAGGCGCTCCGCCGGAAATACATCGGACCATGCGCCTGATCCACCGATCGCCTCGCGCCGCCAACGCCGCCCGGACCGCTTCTCCGAGCGCCGAGCTGTTCGTTGCGAGTCTCGTGATCTGCATGATCCTGTCCTCGTTCGGCTACGCCGTCGATCCAATCTGGTTCGGCGAGACAGGGCTGGAGTTAGCCGTCGTCGACCTCGGCGGCGAATTCTCCGTGCTGGCGATGCGCCACTGGCATCTGCTCGAGCTCCTGCTCGCCGGCGGCATGATGGCGGCGGGGATCGTGATCCTGGGCATCGTGGCCGGCGCCGTCTTCCAGCCGCTCGCCACGGCCGACTCCGGCGCCGTCGAGAAGGTGCCAATAAAGCTCTGACGACTGGCTGAAACGGCCTCGACCGCCCTTCCACGGGAAGCGCGCGGCGCGGGCGCATATTCACTTGTTGTTGGAGATATTCTTGGAACTCGAACTGTTTTCGGGCGCATTCTTTTCTGCGCTTCTGGCCATCATCCTGATCGACCTCGTGCTCGCGGGCGACAACGCCCTCATCATCGGCCTGGTCGCGCGCAATCTCCCCAAGGAAAGCCAGAACAAGGTCATCTTCTGGGGCACCTTCGGCGCCATCGCCATCCGCGCCCTGATGACCGTCCTCGTCGTCTACATCCTGGCGGTGCCGGGCTTCATGCTGGTCGGTGGCCTCGCGCTGGTCTGGATCGCACGCAAGCTGCTCACTCCCCACGACAAGGAAGAGGAGAGCCACCTCGTCAAGGCGCCGGCCGCCAGCTTCGCCGCGGCGGTGCGCACCATCGTCATCGCCGATGCGGTGATGGGCATCGACAACGTGCTGGCCATCGGCGGCGCCTCGCACGGCTCGATCCTTCTGATCCTGCTGGGTCTCGCCATCAGCGTTCCGATCATCGTCTGGGGCAGCCAGCTCGTGATCAAGCTGGTCGACCGCTATCCGTCGGTGATCCTGATCGGCGGCGCGGTGCTCTGCTGGACCGCCTACGGCATGATCGTCCGCGAGCCGATGCTGGTGGCCTGGTTCGAGGCGCATCCGGCGGCCAAGCTGGTGCTGGCGGGGCTGGCCTTCTCGATCGCGCTCGCGCCCTGGTACGCCGAGCGTCTCAGCGAGCAGATGAAGCCGCTGACGGTGCTGCTGCCGGCCATCCTTCTCTGGATGCTGGGCTTCGAAGTCGCATCGAGCGTCTGGAAGGTCCAGGTCGACTACCTGATGGCGACGACGCAGGGCGAATATCTGCTCGAGGGCGTGCGCTGGATCGGCTGGCTCCCGTTCGCCGCGCTCTTCCTGTGGATCCGCGAGCGCATGATGCTGCGCAACGCCCGCGTGGCGCGCAGCACGCAATAAGGCTGAAGCCGCAGGACTTGCGGGTCTCCGGGGCGCGGCGCTGACCGCGCCCCATGATCCGCAAGCAGCTGCCGCCGCTCGCGATGCTTGCGGCGCCGTCGGCCGCTTTCGCCGACGACTAGCATCGACGACTGGCCTGCAGCGACATGGCCAGCGGCAGCCACGGCCGATCGGGCCAGTGCCAGTCGCCATCGTCGCGTTGCACCAGGATCCGGAACATCCGCCACGGCACTTGGGCATGCTCGTGCAGCCAGTCGAGCGACAGGCCCGCATCGATCAGCCCGGTCACGATGTCGGACAGCGGATGAAGCCAGCTGACGTTCCTGCTGTTCTGCAGCCGCGCCTCGGGATCGGCGTAGTCGCTGGGATCGTCGAACGTCAGCGCGCGGCGATCGAGATACGGTGCGAAGAAGCCCGGCATGCCGTCCGGCTGCGGCACGAGATCGTCCAGCACCAGTGCGGCCGGATGACCGTCGGCGTAATAGAAGCGCCCGCCGGGCTTCAGGAAACCGGCGACGATCTCCGCCCATCGCCTGATGTCTGGCAGCCAGCAGGTGGCGCCCCAGGTCACATAGACGAGATCGAACGAGGCCGCCTCCGGGATTGCGGACGGTGCGTCGTAGAGATCGGCGCAGACGAAGCGCGCCCGGCCGGTCAAACCGAGTTCCGCCGCCAGCGCGTTGGCTGCATCGATGGCGGCCGGCGAAAAGTCGAGACCGACGACGGTGGCGCCGCGTTGCGCGAGGCAGAGCGTGTCGGCGCCGAAATGGCATTGCAGGTGAAGCACCCGCAGGCCGCTCACGTCGCCAAGCTCGGCCTCCTCGATGGCATTCAGCCGGCCGCATCCGGCACGCAGCGGCGCCAGATCGTAGCCAGGTGCCTTGAGATGTATCCCGACGCGTTCGTTCCAGTTGGCGCGGTTGAGCGCCCGCCAGTCCTTGTCCGCCGTCACGATACCGACAACTCGGCGCCGGTCAGCCGGCGATAGGCTTCGAGGTAGCGCTTGCTCGTCGCATCGACGACCTCGGGCGGCAACTTCGGCGCCGGCGCCTCGCCGTTCCAGCGGCCGGCATGGCGCTCGACGTCGAGCCAGTCGCGCAATGGCTGCTTGTCGAAGCTGGGCTGCGGCCTGCCCTCGGCATAGCCGTCGAGCGGCCAGAAGCGCGACGAATCCGGCGTCATCACCTCGTCGATCAGCAGGATCTTGCCGTCAGCCGTGCGGCCGAATTCGAACTTGGTGTCGGCGATGATGATGCCCTGCTTCAGCGCGACGTCGCGGCCGCGCGTGTAGACGAGGCGCGTCAGCCGCTCGAGCTCGGCAGTGACGTCGGCGCCCAGCGCCTGCTGCATCTGGCTGATGGTGATGTTCTCGTCGTGGCCGCTCTCGGCCTTGGTCGCCGGGCTGAAGATCGGGGGATCGAGGCGGCCGCTCTCCTTCAGGCCCTGGGGCAGCGTCTCGCCGGCGAGGGTCCCCGCCTTGGCATATTCGCGCCAGGCCGACCCGGTGATGTAGCCGCGCACCACACATTCGATCGGGAAGACCGTGCCGCGCCGGCACAGCATGGCGCGGCCGGCGATCTCGGCGCGGTGGCCCTTGAGCGCGGGCACCGCGGCGACGATCTCGTCGGCGTCGGCCGAGATCATGTGATGATCGACGACGTCGCCCAGCTGGCGGAACCACCAGGCGCTGACCTGGGTCAGAACGGCACCCTTCTGCGGGATGGGCTCGGCCATCACCACGTCGTAGGCGCTCACCCGGTCTGTCGCGACCAGCAGCAGCCGGTCGGCATCCACAGCATAGACATCGCGCACCTTGCCGCGCGCGATCCGCTCCAGCGGCAGGTCACTCACCGTCATCAGCATCATCCAGATCCCTCGTCCTGAGGAGGCCGCGCAGCGGCCGTCTCGAAGGACCGGCCGCAGTGCGGGTGCACACCCTTCGAGACGCGGCCTGCGGCCGCTCCTCGGGGTGAGGTTCCTCGTTAGCCTTCCTTGCGCATTTCCTCGAATACTTCCTTGGCGGTGAGCATGGCCTCGCGCACCGACGGCAGGCCGATATAGCCGCAAAGGTGCATCAGCGCCTCGGACAATTCGTCCTCGGTCCAGCCCTGGCGGCGGGCCATGCGCAGGTGGATGGCCAGCTCGGGCCAGCGCGCCTGGGCGGTGTCGGAGATGACGCAGATCAGCGTCTTGG
>JAKFVZ010000439.1 GCA_021732965.1 Reyranella sp. | reverse complement strand
GATTACTGCCGCCAGTCCGTGCCCTTGCCCTCGATCTGGCGCAACGCGGCCTTCCAGTAGGTCATGCCGTATTCCGGATTGGCACGCTGCTGCTTGGCGCGCTCGCCGTACTGGCGGATCACGTCTTCCTCGATCGGTGCGGCCTCCTCGTCGAGGCTGCGGGCGATGACCTCGACCTCGCAGGCACGCTCGAGCATGTACATGCGCCGCAGTGCGCCCGGGATCGTGGTACCGACGGTCAGCAGGCCATGGTTGCGCAGCACCACCGAGTTGCCGTGCTGGCAGGACACGCCCAGCGCGTCGCATTCTTCCTGGGACGTCGGCATGCCGTACTCGTGATAGACGAGGTCGTCGTAGACCGAGAGCGCGTCCTGGCTGATCGGGCGAATGCCCTTCTTCAGCACCGACACGCCGGTGCCGGCGCGCGTGTGCGTATGCATCACGCAGTTTGCATCGGGACGTGCCTTGTAGACACCACTATGGATGGTGAAGCCCGCGGCGTTGAACTTGCCGTCCTTGGCGTAGACGTTGCCGTCGATGTCCATCTTCACCAGGCTCGACGCAGTGATCTCGTCGAACAGGTCGCCATAGTTGTTGATCAGGAAGCACTTGGGCTCGCCCGGGATACGCACCGTCATGTGGGTGTCGATCGTGTCGGTCCAGCCGAACAGGTCGGTGATCCGGTAGAGGGCCGCCAGGTCGCAGCGCGCCTGCCACTCGGCCTCGCTCATATCGAGCTTCTCGGATTGCATCACCGTATCCATCTCGCGCTCCTGCTGTGTGTCTGCCGATGCCGTGTGGCCCTCATGGTAACGCAACTCGCCCGAAGGCGCGACGCACTCTTGCCCCTGCGGCACGCAGAGCCGCCCTGCGAATTGTCGGCACAGTAATTGCGTCGTCCGGGTCGGCTAGGCGGCATCGGAGGGCGTTTGTGGCGACCAACCCGTTTCATCTTGCGTGGTTCTTGCAGGGCTCCAGTGTGCAGGCCTGGGGGGAGCCCTGGACCGGGCATATCGGGACGACATGGGAGCAGCCCGAGCTGTTCCTCGACATGGCCCGCAGCCTGGAGCGGGCCTGTTTCGACTATATCCTGCTCGAAGACTCCTCCTATGTGGGCGAGAGCTTCGGCGGTTCGACCGAGATCTACCTGAAGAAGGCGATCGCCGTGCCGCGGCAGGATCCGTCGGTGGTCGCTGCGCTGATGACCCAGGTCACATCTCGCATCGGCATCGTGCCGACCTTCGGGACCTACGCCTATCACCCCTATCTGCTGGCCCGCCTCATGGCGACACTCGACCAGGTGTCGGCGGGCCGTGCCGGCTGGAACGCCGTCACCGGCAGCTCCGACTTCGCGGCGATGAACTTCGGCATGCCGGGCATGCCCGAGCACGACCTGCGCTACGACATGGCCGACGAGTACATGGACGTCGTCCGCGGCCTCTGGGGCTCGTGGGAGCCAGGCGCGATCATCGCCGACCGCAAGAGCGGCAACCTGATCGACCACACCAAGGTCCACGGCGTGAACTACGCCGGCAAGTACTTCCAGACGCGCGGGCCGCTCAACTCCGGTCCCAGCCCGCAGGGCCGACCGGTGATCGCCCAGGCCGGCGGCTCGCCGCGCGGCCGCCGCTTCGCCGCCGCCCACGCCGACACGATCGTCGTCAACGCCAAGGGCATCGACGCCATGCGCGCCTATCGCGACGACGTGCACAAGCACATGATCGCGCAGGGCCGCAAGCCGAGCGATTGCAAGGTCCTCTACCTGATCAATCCGATCCTCGGAGAGACCATGGAAGAGGCACTGGAGCGCAAGAAGAAGCGCGAGAGCATGGCGCAGGCCAACATCCAGGAACGACTCGCTCACTTCGGCAAGGTGACGAACATCGACTTCGGCAAGTTCGATCTCGACAAGCCGCTGCCCGACGACGTCACCACCAACGGCCACCAGCTCAACCTCGAACAGTTCCGGGCGCTGGCCAACGGCCGCTCGATCCGCAAGACGATGGCCTCGTTCAATGCCGTCGACCTGTCGATTGACCTCTGCGGCACCTGCGATTCGGTAGCGGCGCGCATGGGCGAGGTCATGCAGGAGGTCGGCGGCGACGGCTTCCTCTTCTCCATGCCCAACGTCAACCGCCGCACCCTGGCCGAGATCGAGGACGGGCTGGTGCCCGCCCTCCAGGATCGCGGCCTGGTGCGCAAGGCTTACGAGCACAAGCAGTTCAGGGAAAATCTCCTCGCATACTGATCCAGTCGAACGGGAAGGAAGGCATCCATGAGCAAGAAGACAATCGGCCGGCGCGCCACCCTCGGTCTCGTGGGCGCAGGCCTGGTGGCCGCTCCCTTCATCCGGCCGAGCTACGGCCAGGCCGCCTGGCCCGAACAGACGACGGTGCCCGACATCCTGAAGGGCAGCGGCGAGGTCCGCATCGCCACCTTCGGCGGCACGATGCAGGAGACGCAGCAGAAGGCCTATTTCGAGCCCTTCGAAAAGATCACCGGCATCAAGGTCCGCGCCTTTCCGGGCTCCGACGTGACCAAGATCAAGGCAATGGTCGATACCGGCAACGTCGAATGGGACATGGCGCAGCTCAGCCGCGGTTCGATCATGAACCTCCAGAAGCGCGGCGATTATTTCGAGAAGATCGACTACGACATCGTCGATCCCGGCGTCGAGAAGCAGTTCCGCTTCGAGTACGGGCTGGAGATGCTGATCTGGGCGCAGGTCCTCGCCTACCGCACCGATGCTTTCAAGGGCGCCGTGCCCTCGGGCTGGGCCGACTTCTGGGACACCAAGAAGTTCCCCGGCGATCGTGCCCTGTACGGCACCAACAGCGGCGGCTGGCCGGAGATGGAGTTCGCACTGATGGCGGCCGGCGTGCCGCCGGACAAACTCTACCCGCTCGACGTCGACAAGGCGCTGGCGAGCTACGGCAAGATCAAGAAGGACGTCTTCAAGTGGTGGGATACCGGCGCCGTGCCGATCCAGCTGCTGACCGACCGCGAGGTCACGATGACGTCAGTGTGGAACGGCCGCATGGCCGCGCTGCAGGCGGCCGGGGTACCGGCGGCGGTCAGCTGGAACCAGGGCCTGTCGAAGCGCGACGCCTGGGGCATTCCCAAGGGCGCCAAGAACAAGGTCAATGCCATGAAATTCGTGGCCTATTCGACCATGGCGATCCCGCAGGCCCGCGTCTGCCTGGGCATCCCCTACGGCTCGGTCAATTCCAAATCGAACGAGTACATCCCGACGGAACGTCTGGCCGTCCTGCCCAGCGCACCCGAAATCGCCAAGCAGCTTGTCCCTTACAACTACGATTGGTGGATCGAGAATCGCGAGACCGTCATCCCGAAGTTCAACAAGTGGCTGTTGAGCTGACGCGATGAGCAGTGCCGGCACGAACGGAGCGGGGTCAGGCAAGGGCGCGTCGGTGACGCTCTCCAACCTGGAAAAGACCTACGATCGCGCCAGTGCCGCCGCGAAGGCCGTCGACGGCGTCTCGCTCGACATCCGCTCGGGCGAGTTCCTGACGATGCTCGGGCCCAGCGGCTCCGGCAAGACCACGACCCTGATGATGATCGCCGGCTTCGAGACCCCGACCGCCGGCGACATCGCGATCGACGGCAAGTCCGTCGTCGCCATGCCGCCCTATCGACGAAACATCGGCATGGTGTTCCAGAACTACGCGCTGTTCCCGCACCTTACCGTCGAGGAGAATGTCGGATTTCCGCTGAAGCAGCGCGGCGTTCCCAAGGCCGAGCGCGCCAGGCTGGTGGCCGAAGCCCTCGAGCTCGTTCATTTGCCGGGCTACGGCGCACGCTATCCCCGACAGCTCTCGGGCGGCCAGCAGCAGCGCGTCGCCGTCGCCCGCGCAGTCGTCTTCAAGCCGCGCCTGCTACTGATGGACGAGCCGCTGGGCGCACTCGACAAGCAGCTCCGCGAGAATCTCCAGCTCGAGATGCGCCGCCTGCATGCTGACCTCGGCATCACCTTCATCTACGTGACGCACGACCAGGAAGAAGCGCTCACCATGTCCGACCGCATCGCCGTCATGAACGACGGCAAGGTGGCGCAGGTCGGAACGCCCGAGGATCTCTACGACCGGCCGGAAAACCGCTTCGTCGCGGGGTTCATCGGCGAATCCAATTTTCTGCCCGCGGTCGTGCGTGGCGTCGAGAACGACGTCGTGATTGCCGAGTGCGACGGCGCGCTGATCCGCGCCCTCTGCCCGGGCAGGCCGTCCAGCGGCGAGAAGGTGACGCTCACCACGCGGCCCGAGCGCCTGCGCTTCGCCGACAGCACCTGGATCGGCGAGCAGATGCCGCAGAACCGTCTCAGCGTCACCGTCACGGAAGCGGTCTTCGCGGGCGAGCGCTGCCGCTACATGCTGCAGGCCGGCGACGGCACGTCGATCGTCCTCAAGGAGCCCTCCAGCGCCGCCATCCGCCGCCGGGCCGTCGGCGAGCGCGCGGAAATCGCCTGGTCGGTCGCGGATACGATTCTTGTCTGAAATCGCGCAACCCGCCTCGCTCGCCCTTGCGGTCAGTCGGCCGCGGTCGCCGCCGTTCGACTGGCGCCGCGCCGTGCCGTTTCTGCTGGCCGCGCCGCTGCTGCTCTACATGGTGGTCCTGTACGCCCTGCCGGTCGTGGCGATGCTGTTGCGCAGCGTCAACGACCCGACCTGGACGCTGGCCAACTACGCCACCCTGCTCGACGACGTCGTCTTCCAGAAGACGTTCTGGATCACGATCAACACCTCGGTCACCGTCACCCTGGGCTGCCTGATCCTGGGTTATCCGGTCGCCATGGGCCTGGTCCGCGCCAGGTCGATGGCGCCCTTCATCCTGGTGATCATCCTCTTGCCGTTCTGGACCAGCGTTCTGGTCCGCAGCTACGCCTGGATGGTGCTGCTCGGGCGCCACGGGCTGGTGAACGAGGCGTTGCTGGCGCTGGGCATGATCGACCGGCCGATCCGCATCCTGAACACGCCGCTCGCGACCCAGATTGCGATGATCCATATCCTCCTGCCCTACATGATCCTGCCGATCGCCAACGCGCTGCGCCAGATCGATCCTTCGCTGATCCGCGCGGCTTCCGGCCTCGGCTCGACGCCGTTCATGACCTTCCGACAGGTCATCCTGCCGCTCTCCATGTCAGGCGTGGCCGCCGGCACCCTCCTCACCTTCGTGCTGGCGCTGGGCTTCTACATCACGCCCGCCATGGTCGGTGGCCCGCGCGACATCACGCTGTCGATGCTGATCGCGCAGCAGGTCGACCAGCTCAACTGGGCCTATGCCGCGACGCTCTCGGCGGTGCTGCTGGCGACGGCGCTCGCCATTCTCGCCGTGGCGCGCAAGCTGCCGGGCGTCGGCAACGCCTTCAAGACGAGCATGCGATGAGGCTCGCAAGCATCCTTCCGGCCAGCATCGTCGGCCTCATCCTGTTCTTCCTCGCCTTCCCGATCGTGGTGGTGGCGATCGTCTCCTTCTCCTCGGCGACCTACCTCACCTTTCCGCCGCCCGCCTTCGGCCTGCGCTGGTACGAGGCCTATTTCAGCAATCCCGACTGGCTGAAGCCCACCTGGGTCAGCATCTGGGTCGCCTGCGCCGTCGTCGTGCTGGCGACCTTCCTCGGCACGCTCGCCGCACTCGGCATCGCGCGCCTGCCCAAAGCCATGCGCATCGTCGCGGCGGGCCTGATCCTGTCACCGCTGATCGTGCCCGGCATCGTCGTGGCGATCGGGATCTACTACGCCTATTCGCGCTACGGCCTGGTCGGCACGCCCATCGCGATGGTGCTGGCGCACACCTGCCTCGCCGTACCCTTCGTCGTCACCAGCGTGACGGCGAGCCTGTCGGGCATCGACCCAAGGCTGGAACAGGCTGCGCTCAGCCTCGGCGCAACGCCGGGCGCCACCTTCTTCCAGGTGACCCTGCCGCTGATCCAGCCCGGCGTGCTGGTGGGCGCGCTGTTCGCCTTCATCACCTCGTTCGACGAACTGATCGTGGCGCTGTTCATCTCCGGTACGGGTGCCGTCACCCTGCCGCGCCGCATGTGGGACGACCTGCGCTTCCAGATCGATCCCACCATCGCCGCCGTATCGACGCTGACGATCGTGCTGACGGCCGCGCTGATGGGCGCCGCGCATCTCCTGCGCAAGCGCGCCGAGAGAACGCGGACCGCTACTTCTTCTGCAGTTGCTTGACCGCCGCCATCGTGTTCTCGACATGCTTCTCGGGGCTGCGATCGGCGAAGGCGTAGACGATCTTGCCGTCCGGCGCGATCACGTAGGAGATTCGGTCGGCGATTCCGACGCTGCCGACGCGGATCAGCGCCGAATCATAGGCCTTGATGACCTTGAGGTCGGGATCGGCGGCAACCGGGAACTTGCCGGAACAGGCCTGCGTCGAGAACTTGTGCAGCGTGCCGATATCGTCAGCCGACATGCCGATCAGCGTCGCACCCAGCGCCTTGAACTGGTCTGCCGCCTCCGCGAACTCATGCGCCTCGGCGGTGCAGCCGGTCGTGAAGGCCTTGGGGAAGAAGTAGAGAACCACCGGCCCCTTCTTCAGCGCCTCGGCGAGCGAAAACTCGTAGTCCTTGCCGTTCAGAGCGGCCTGCGCCGTGAACACCGGCGCGGTGTCGCCGGGCTTGAGTGCCGCCCATACGGGCGCCGACAGGAGACAGGCAAAAGCAAGGGCTGTTGCCGCAATTCGCTTCATGGTGCTCTCCGCCGGAGTTCGAGATGGCGAAGACCATAGCGCGCGACGGGACGTGGCGGTGTCACGTCCCGGTGACTGTCCTGTTCAGTCGACGTGCAGGCCCTTCATGTAGGTCGACGGCACGACCGACTTCACGGATTGGGCGCGCTTGGCCAGCCAATAGGCCTGGGCGGACGGCACCGAGGCGAACTTCGGGTCGACGCCCAGCTTCTGCGCCGCATCCATCGGCCAGTTCGGATTGTAGAGAAGCTCGCGTGCCAGCGCGATCAGGTCGGCCCGGCCTTCCTGCAGGATCTTCTCGGCCTGGTCGGCATGCACGATCAGCCCGACGGCCATGCTGAGGATGTCGGCGTCGTTCTTCAGCCGGTCTGCATAGGGAACCTGGTAGCCGTAGGTCACCGGACCGGCGCTCACGACCGGCGAGCCGCGCATGCCGCCCGAACTGCAGTCGATCACGTCGACGCCCTTGGGCTTCAGGATTTTCGCAAGGGCAACGCTCTGATCCGGTCCCCAGCCGGAATCGTCCTCGACCGAGAAGCGGACGAACAGCGGCTTCGAGGCGGGCCAGTGCGCACGCACGCTCTCCACCACCTCGATGGCGAAGCGCATGCGGTTCAGCTCGCTGCCGCCATACTGGTCGTTGCGCACATTGGAGAACGGCGAGAGAAATTGATGGATCAGGTAGCCATGCGCCATGTGGATGTCGAGCACGTCGAAGCCCGCCTCGTGCGCGCGGCGCGCCGCCTGTCCCCAGCGCTCGACGGCTTCCGGAATTTCCGCGAGCGTCAGTGCCCGCGGCGTCGGATCTGTGTCGGGCGAGTTGATGCCGCTGGACGAGACGAGCTCCCACTCGTCCCAGTCGTCGATCTCAGGCGAGGGCTTCAGCGGCGCGCCGCCTTCCCACGGACGGAAACGCCGCGCCTTGCGGCCGGAGTGGCCGAGCTGGATGCCCGGCACGGAATTGTGCAGCCGGATGAAGTCGACGCAGCGCCTGAGCCCCGGAATGAACGCATCGTCCCACAGGCCGAGATCGCCCACCGTGCCGCAGCCGCGCCGCTCCACCTTGGTGGACTCCATGATGACGAGGCCCGCGCCGCCGGCGGCATAGCGGCCGGCGTTCACCAGGTGCCAGTCGGTCGCAAAACCCTTCTCCGCCGCGTACTGATGCATGGGCGCCACGACCACCCGGTTCTTCAGGGTGACGTCGCGGATCGAAATCGGCTCGAACAGCATCGGACCGGCCATGTATAATCCCCCCATGAAAGCCGCCTTCAGCGACCGCTATGACGATCTCTACCTGCGCAAGATCCTGCGCGACACGAAGACTATCGCCATGGTCGGCCTATCGGCCAACTGGAATCGGCCCAGCTTCTTTGCAGCGAAATATCTGCTGGACCGCGGTTACAAGGTCATCCCGGTCAATCCCGCCGCCAAGGGCCAGGAGATCCTCGGCCAGAAAGTCTATGGCTCGCTGGAAGAACTGCCGGTGAAGGCCGACATGGTCGACATCTTTCGCAATTCCTAGGCCGCCGGGCCGATCACCGACGAGGCGATCAGGCATGGCGCCAAGGTCGTCTGGATGC
>JAKFVZ010000212.1 GCA_021732965.1 Reyranella sp. | reverse complement strand
CGCTCTATGACGCTGACACCTTTGACACCACAGCTCAGGCGGACGGTTCGAGCAGCGTGACGTTGGCTGTAAACCAGACCGTGACGTTCACGTTCCCAACGCCGACGAGGGTGAACCAGCTGGGTCTGACAGCCGCGGCCACAGCTGGTAACCCAGCAAAAATCCGCGTCGAAATGCGCAATGTTGACCAGAATGCCGTTTTGGTCCCGACAAGCAGAGATTGGGCGACATCCGGTTATGTCGCCAGCTTCACCGATGCAGGACCGTCGCGGACATTCACAGTCAGGAATGCCTCGACGACACCGCTGACGCTTTCCGAACTGAAACTGCTCTTTAACAACAGGTTCGTGAACGTTCCGACGGTTAGCGAGAGCCTGCTCGTATCCATGGATGAGTGGGGCTTCAAATCGGCCGGTTTGAGGTCGAAAGTCGTGACCATCCAGGGACAGACAACAACCATCCGTCCGGCTGCAACGAGCTTCCCGTTCTCGACCTTCTACACCTGGGCCATGAGCGGGGAGATTCCTCCCGGGATGAACTTCGACGCGGCGACTGGAACGATCTCGGGTGTCCCGACGACAATCGGCGAATTCACTGTGAGCGTGGCAGCGACCGATACCGACGGCTACACCAGCATCGCAAAGCCGGTGAGGATTTCTGTCGGGGCTCTAGATACCGTGGCTACGGGCCTGCCTACGATCAGCGGGGTAGCCGACCCCACGCTTGCGCTCCGGGCGCTGTATGATTTCGATCCTTACGAGATCACCCTCTCCGGTCCCAGCACCTATAACGTCCAGACCGGGGACGTCATCACGCTGACCTATGACCGGCCGCGCCGAACGAACCAAATCACTGTCGCGCGCGCCTATCCGTATAACTCAGTGTCCCTGAGTGTGCAGGTCACGAACCGTGACACGGGCGTTGTCCTGTCGAACCTGAATATCAAGCCAACAGGCGTCAGTGGGACCATCGATTTCCCAGAAACGCAGAGCGGCCAGGTTTTCGACATCAGGTTCACGACGGGTTCGCCCATGGCGATCGCCAATCTCGCGCTCATGTATAATTTCTCGGCGAAGAGTTTCGGGGCGGTGAGCGAAACCATAGCAGTCGGCAAAAACAACGGATCGCTGACTTATCCCTCAATCAGGACACGGATCGACGCCACCAACGGCCAGAATCTGAGGATCAAGGCCTTCACTTCTGGCGAGGTGCTGACCAACTGGGTTTTCACTGGCCTGCCCTCGTCTATGACGTTTGATGCTGTCACTGGCGAGGCGACGGGTCCTGCCAGCGGCATTGGCGACTACAGCGTGACGGTCAAGGCAACCGGCCCAGCGGGCCTGGAGACTTTCAGCAAGCCGATCTCGATCAGGATCAGCCCCTGACGGTTCGACGGGGATCTGGGCACAAGCTCAGATACCCGTTTGGTCACCGATCCACCGGAAGAATGTCCTCACCATTGTGAGGGTCGGTCGACGCTCCATCGAAGCCAACGACGCGGGGCCGAACGCATGTCGGCGCCCAACCTAAAATCGCACCCGCTCCCATGAACCGATAGTGGATATATGGCGATCCTTGTGGAGCTGATCATGAAATGCGGCTTCAGTTGTCACGCAAGAGATGGATGCTGATACATAATCATTTGAACGTGCGAACAGTCCTTGATTGAAATCCTTCAACCAGCCCCTTAATCTTGGCGCCGAATTCGATTTATGGCTGCGAAGATGGGTGCCGGACATGGGTAAGCGCTTGACCTCCAGGATGAAGCTGCTGGGGGTGGCTATGGCCCTCTCGACCGTGGCAGGCATCGCCATCGCGCAGCAGCCCTATTTCCGGTTCGGTCACACCGGCGGCAGCCTTCCAGCGACCCCGCCGGCTGAGATCGATTTGGTCCCCCCAGAGGTTCCCGCAAACGAGGGTGACCTCGATTTCGGATCGGGATCCACCGTACCCTTCACGTTACGCGCCCTGGTCGGAGAGCCGGTCTCGCTGGAGTTTGGCACGATCGGTGGCACCAATCCGGTGACATGGCTGGCGGGACCGGCCTTGCCTCCTGGTCTCGCATATTCCGACGGCGTGATCTCCGGAACGCCGCAAGCGCCGGACAAGCGCGCATCGAACTTCGGTGCGATAGATGCGACCGGCCGTCAGGCGCGGGCGGCGGTGACCTTCGACATCTACAATGCATTGGTCTCGTTTTCGCAGTTCAAGCCGGTGATCCGGGTCGGATCGCCCTACTCAGGCACGATTTCGAGCAACGTGCGGTCCGCCAGCTACGCTCTGAGCGGCGCGCCGGGCGCGGAGGCTATCGGACCAGACGGCGTGTCTCGGAGCGCGCTGGGCGGGACGGCGACAACTGTCGGGACGTTCCCCCTGTCCGTTTCGGTGACCCGCGCCGGCACCCAGGTCTTTGCCCAGGCCACGCGCGAAGTGACCGTCGCGCCGCCCTTGGCGATCGCCTTCTCCCCGCCAACGATCCCTCCATTGGTAGGCCCCGTCGCCGTTACCGTGTCGGCCCTCAACCTGGTCGGGACAGGTCAGCCCACGATTGTGGGCTCGCAATCCCGGATCCAGTCCCGAGGCCTGTCCTATTCCAACGGCATCCTGAGCGGGAACCTGCGCTCGGGAGCTGCGACGGACCTGACCGTTCGCATCGTCGACTCTGCGGATGGAGCTTCACGCACAGCAACGCTTGCGATCCCTGAGATTGTCCCGAGCCCCGCCTCGATCGTGATCGGATCCTCGAGGCCAGGCGACCCTGTTGTCGCCTCGACAGGATCGACGACGCCTGCGACCATTCAGACCGAGATTGTGGACCCCGTCTGCACGGTGACACAGCCCGTGGCGGGAATTACCGTATCGGCAGACTGCTTCATCTCCGGCTCCCCAACCGATCCCGGCGATTACACATTGGGCGTCTCGATCATTCCTGGGGCCAACCCCCAGGCGCCGCCCGTACAGGTCGAAGCGCCCTTCACGGTGCTCCCAGCGCTGGTGGCTGGCACAACCACACCCATAGCCAACCCAGCTCCGGGCGGCCCGGCGTCACTTGTAGTTGATACGTCAGGTGTGGTCGGCACTCCGACGTTCGACCTCATCGGCGTAACGCCGGCGCAATTGGCCGATGCTGGCCTTTCCTTCGATCCCACGACCGGCACCATCCAGGGCACGGTCGATCCGGACGTCTCGCTCTCTCCCCAGGTCCAGCTGACGGACTCGGCCGACGGCAAGACCAGCCTGGTGGCCTTCACCATCGTCACCGGTGCCGCCACGGTGACCACGGACGTCGTATCGGCGAACTATCGCTCGGGCGAGACGCGCACCTTCGCGGCGACGACGAATCTGACCAACGCCGTCTTCAGCCTGGTAGGGGCACCCGATTCCGTGTCGATCGATCCCGCCACCGGCGCGATCACGATCGTCGCCCCAAACGTCTCGACACCCAACCCGATCGGCGGTTTCGCAGTTCGGGCCAGCAGCCCGACCCGTCCGACGGTTTTCCGCCAGGCGACCGTGGCTGCAGTCGGAACGGTACGCCCCGCGCTCGGGGTGTCGATCGTCGCAACCGCCTCCGCGAGGACGGGCGTGGCCTTCGACCTGCCGATGACGCTGACGAACTTCACAACCCCGAGCGTTGCACTTGTGGGAATCGAGCCTCCAGGACTGTCAGGTACCTCCACCGGCATCACGGGTAAGGCCACCGCCGACGGCGACTACACGTTCACTCTGAGGGTCACCGACTCCGTGGACGGGAAGAGGGTGGACACCCCCATCGCGATCTCTGTCGTCCTCGGACCGAACTTCACTCTCGCATCGGCAGCGTCCCCCGTCGGCAAGGGAACGATTGGCCTTCCAATGCAGGTCACGGCCACCCCATCCGGTCAGATTGGCGCGGTATCGTTCTCGAACGTCGCGATCCCCGGCCGAACAGCTCTGCTGTCTTCGCTTGGTCTCTCGATCTCCACGGACGGGGTGATTTCGGGCTCCCCGAGCGCGGGTTCGAACGGAATTGTCAATGTCCGAATGACAGAGGCCGGGACGGGTACGATCGTCGACAAGCCGCTGCAACTCGCGATTTCAGCTGCCGCAAGCACCTCGGAGACCGCACCAAACGTTTATTCGGCGATCGCTTCCGGCCTGTTCTCCTTGTTCTACGACGCGGACACTGACACTAGCGCCAACGTCAGCTCGTCCAACCGGGTCATCTTCGAGTTCCCCGAGGACGTGACCATCAACGGCCTGATCGCGAACACAAGCAACGCGGCGACGCTGATCGATCGGGACACGGGCAACGTCTACACGGCGTCGGGGACCAACGGGAACAACCGCTTCCTCGCCTCTGGAGCCCAGGTGACGGGCCGCAATTTCGAGGTTTATTTCGCTGGTTCGATCAATGTGACGACCCTCAGGCTCACCAATGCCGGGCAAGCCATCGTCGCACCATCGGTCACGCTGTCCGCGACCTTAACGGACGGCAACAGTGCCGCTTTGAATGCCAACATGAATCTGGCGGTTGGCACCGCCTTGAACGCCACGGCACCCGTCACCTGGAACCTGTCTGCAAACCTGCCCGCCGGGCTGAACTTCGACACCGCGTCCGGGACCATCACGGGTACCACGGGCGAGTACGGGGACATCCCGCTCACCGTATCGGTCACGGACGCCCGGGGCCTCACCAGCCACCCGAAGAATACCGTCCTGCGGCTCCGCTCGTCGGACCATGTCGGTCTCTACGCCCCCGTGCTCTCGGGCCTCGGCACCGAGGAGGAGAATCGCGACATCCTCGGCGCATGGCTCGACAACCAGGACACGACTGCCTCTACAGTCCGGGTCGGGCAAGAAATCATCCTGACCTACGACCGCCCAGTCACAGCCGATCGCCTTGATGTTAGCGGCACCGGCAGCGGTCGATTTAAGCTCGAATCCGTGGATACGGGTGAAGTCATCTTCACCAACTCAACAGGCGGCTCCACCACCTCGGACTTCACCCCGCGCACGAGCAAGGTCTGGAGGGTTACCGTCTCGAACCAGACCTCGGGTATCCGTTTCCTCTCCCTGCAATTCGGGGGAGCGAATCCGTCCTACGTGGGTTCGCCCTACTTCGTGAAATCCACGACCCTTCGCCCCCGGATCAACGTCGATGTCGGGGCGACCCTGACGCCAAGCGGAATCAATGCAGGCGCCGGGGGAGGCACGACCTCCCAGCTGACATGGCACTACACGGGTACCCTGCCCGAAAACCTGTCCTTCAATCCGGCGACGGGCGCCATCACGGGTACACCCACGAAGCTGGAACGTCAGATCATCAAGGTCTACTCGACTAACATCCAGGGCGTCCGGTCCTTCCCGGGCACCTACGACCTGGAAGTGGTGCCGCCAACCCTGGTCAGCAGCGTGATGCCCTTATCCGTCGAGGGCGTGAGTTTGACGGGAGCGGATGCCTTGGCCGCGGCATACGACACCGACGTCACGGCGAAGTCCCGGTTCACGCTGGCGGCCGGGGCCAAGGCCATCATCCGCTACGCCGCCCCGGCACGGACGGACGGGTTCTTCTACAGTGGCGCCGCGAACGCCGCACTCGAAGTCACCAACGAGGACTGGGGCCAGGTTCTGTTCGCCGGCACGGCAGTGACCAACTCCTTTACGTCGTTCGGGGGAAGCAACAACGTCTCGGGGGGGAAGACCTTCGGCATACGCAACACCAGCGCCGCGCCGATCACCATCCATTCGTTGGCCATGAGTTGGGGATCGAGCTACCAGAAGATGCCTTCGATTGTCGACAGTACCCAGACCTTCACCCGGAACACGTCGTCGACGATGACACTGGCGACCGTCAACGGTACGAACCCGCTTTCCTACCAGATCCTGTCGGGCAGCCTCCCCCCGGGCTTGAACCCGCCGACGGCGACGGGAGTGATCTCGGGAACTCCGACTGTCGCCGGCACCTACGCGATGACCTTCACCGTCACCGACGGTCGAGGTTACACGGCCCTGCCGGCGAACCTGACGATCACCGTTCAGTAACCAGCAACGATGCGGGCTTTGGCCCGCATCGTCTCCATCTCCGACAACGTCAGCGAGCGGCGCCTGCTAGGGGCCCAAGCATTTCGGATGCCGCTTGCTACCTGATGACCAGCCGCTGCGACCTGCCTTGCAAGGACTGATGATAGTCTCCTTGGACATCCCAGGAGGTCTACATGTCCAGCACCCGTCGCATTGCCGTCTCTGCCACGCCTCAGCACGCCGTTCGGGGCGACGATGGCAAGGTGTCGTTCGAAGCGGTGACCGAATCCGTCGCTTACGGCCGCATGAACGGCCGGTCCTATGCCGAGATCGCGCCCTGCCGCTTCGATGGCGATAGCATCGAACGTGTCGATGCCGCGGACGCGCAGTTCTGGACGGTCTATTCCCGCCACCCCGAGCGTGTCGGCAACGAGACGCAATACCTCGCGCAGGCGATCTCGGACTTCGAGTCGCGAGCGCACGCTCTATCCTTCGCGTTGAATGGAATCGGCGAGGACGCCGAGATCGTGTTCTGGCGCGAGTCGGCGAACGCAACTGTCGACCTCACCGGTGAGGAAGCAACGCTGACCGTCGACTGGGAGAGCGGCGAACCCGTGCGCTTCACCGGTATCACCGAGCACGGCCTGGCGACGTTTTCGCGCGCCGACACGGCAGAATACCGGGATTTCATGGCCAAGAACGGCATCGAGGGCAAGCCGGAGGCCATCGACTGGATCATGGTGAGCGGCACGCATATCGACGGATCGCCCGAAGTAGCCGAGATCGATGCCAGGCAGGAATTGCTTCACATGATGAACGAGGACAGCGCCTTCAGTCCTTGAGTGGCGGCAGGAGTGATAAATTTTTTCGAGGCAATTTTACGAATGTTTTCAGGCACATGAATGGATTGGTGAACGGATCGTAAGGAAAATCGACGATATCTTCTACAAATGAGGATTGTCCCGAATCCGCGATTCACACATCTTCAATTCATGCCCGGCGGCACCAAGGACTGACGCAAATCAGTCCTTGAGCGCCAAGGGGCTACCAACCAGAAAACCTTGGCCGTCCCGGCCTCTCGGAGAAGTCTCACACCATGTTCCAGCTCATCGTCGCTGTCATCTCGATCGCCCTCATCGCTGTCCTCGCCATCGCCTCGATCTACTACGGCGGCACCGCCTTCAACCAGGGCCAGATGAAGGGCCAGGTCACCGCGCTCGTCAACGCCGGCCAGCAGCTCGCCGGCGCCCAGGCGCTCTATTCGACCGACTTCGGCGCCAAGGCCACCGGCCTGACCGCGCTGGTCCCGGCCTACGTCGTCACCGAGCCGTCCAAGCCCGCCGCTGCGACCGGCGCCTGGTCGGTGAACGGCACGAGCGCTTCGATCGCTCTCGGCCTGACGGGCGACGCCCTGCGCGACTTCTGCATCGAGGTCTCCAAGCAGTCCGGCGTCATCGCCACGGATGCCGCGACCGCCATCACGGCCGATCTGGTCGGCAAGCAGTTCGGCTGCGTCGGCTCCGCCACGGCGGCGAACTTCGAGTTCCGCGTCTGATCCTTCGGGTCCGACGTCCATCGGGACGGTAGGGAAGGCGGGGCTTCATGCCCCGCCTTTTCTTTTATCAAGAACTACGTTGCTGAATTCACGTTTAATTCATGCGCGTGGCATTGACCGATCCTGTGTATTCCGTAAGCTTAAACGACTGATTATTCGATTCATGAATCGCGTGAAAACGAGGGTCAAAGCCTCGCGCCGCCGTTCCGCCAGGAGGTCCTAAGGCCATGTTCAATCTGATCGTCGCTGCGATCTGCATCGTTGTCGTAGCCATTTTGGCGGTTGCCGGCATTTTCTACGGCGGCAGCGCCTTCTCGATCGCGAACGACAAGGGCCGCTACGCCCAGTATCTCAACCATGGCGAACAGATCGCGGCCGCGATCAAGTTCTATCAGACCGACAAGGGGCAGTCCCCGTCGGGCTCGGCCAGTGAGTTGGTGCAGATCCTGTCTCAGCCGGATGCAGGCGGCCGTACCTATCTTTCCAGCACGCCCGTCGGCGACTGGTACGTGACCGAGGGCATCATCTATCGCAAGCTGCTCGACAACGGCGAGTGCAAGCGGATGAACGTGGTCGCCGGCAAGGATATCAGCCAGGCTTCAGCGAGCGAGGGCTGCCCGCCATGCGATGATGCGACCTTCTCCGATTGGCCGGCCTGCGCGCGCACCACAATCAACTGATCCAGCAACCAAAGTCGTGGATGAGGCCCCGGGAAACCGGGGCCTTTGTCGTTTCTGGATCTCGGTGGCGGCTGCGGCCGGTAAGGTCAGTCC
>JAKFVZ010000778.1 GCA_021732965.1 Reyranella sp. | reverse complement strand
ATGCCGCTCTGGCGATCGCCTTTTGCCGTCGCCTTCAGTGTCTAAAGACCACCGGCGCCGCGCAGTCGGGTCGCGGCCAGTGTCAGGTCGGTGGCGGCGTGGCCGGCAGGATCGTCGACGCTGCCCGAGAGATCGAGTGTGCCCGCGCCGACGCCCTGGCCCGCCAGGTCGCTGCCTTTTACGGAAATGTCGAGGCGGCCCGCTGGCGCGTTGGGATCGGCGGTGACGTCGGCAACCAGCGAGCCTTCGAGACCGAACGCCTTCAGCGCCTCGACGTCCTTCAACTGCGAGACGGTCAGCCGGGCATGCCCGGTGGTGCGCGCCGAGGAGACGACGAGGTTGGCGACATCGAGCACCGCACTGGACCAGCGGCCCTGGAGGCTCGGCACCGAGAGACCCGCGGTCGCGTCATGGGCGAAGCGGCCGTTCAAGGTCAGGGGCTGGTTCTGGACGTCGCCTTCGGCCTGGACCGTACCGCCGAGCTTGCCGTCGGCCGTCAGAGACACGGTGGTGTCGAGGACGAGGCGCTGGGAGGCGATCGCCAGACCGGAGGCCTGATAGGCGACGTCCCGCGTCTCGACCTTGAGCTTCAGCGAGGTCTCGGGACCGCCGAAGCCCACGGTGGCGTTGGCGGTTGCCGTGCCGCCCACGTCGGCGCGGAAGGCGGCGAGGCGCGGCAGATCGAGCACGAGATCGAGCGTGCCGGCCTGCTCGCGGCCGCGGCCCGAGACGGTGAGCGTGCCGCTGTCGCTGCCGATCTTGACGTCGCGGGCCGTCCAGGTGCCATCGGGCGCCAGCGTCGCATTGCCGGCGAGATTCACCGTCGCGATCAGGCCGGGCGGCACGCTGGGCGATCCGAACTGGTCGATGACACCCTGCCAGCGCGCCGAGAGGTTGCCCTTGTCGATGCCGGCCGTGAGCTGGACCTGCGCCCTTCCGGTGAGGGCCTGGCCTGCCATGGCCGACAGCGGTTCGAGACTCGGCAGGTCGACCGTCGCCCGGATTTCGCCCCTGTCGTCGGCCGGCACATAGTCGCCGTCGCCCTTCGCGCGCACCAGCGGCATCCCGACCTCGAACGATCGCACGGTGACCTTGCCGCCGGTGAGGCCGGCCACCGTGGCATCGAGCGTGACCGTGCCGGGCTGGGGAAGGCGCGGATCGAGCGTCGCGAGCTTCAGTTCCTCGACGCTTCCCTGCAGTCGGATCGCGTCGGTGAGCTTGCCGTCGGCCTTGAGGTGCAGGCCCTTCCACGCGACGCCCTGGGCGGGGACGTCTATCGGACCGGCCTCCAGCGTGGCCTGCAGGCCGGTATCGTTGCCGTCGGGCAGCCAACGCAGGGTACCCGTGGCCGTCGCCTTGTCGCCGGCTCTGGCCGTCAGTTCGGCCGTGCCGTCCCGGGCATCCCCCTGCGCCGAAAGCTTGAGAGAGATCTCCGGCAGGTCGGGCCGCTGCATCAGCGCGGCGACCATGCCGCCTGGATCCTCGTCGAGCGTGATGTCGGCCGCGATCCTGCGCGGCGAGCGGTCGATGCGCACATCGGCGGTCAGCTTGCCTTTGGGACCTTCGAGGCGATCGGCCGCGAGCTTCGCGCGGATCTCGCCGAGGTCGCCGGCAATGGCGGCATCGCCGCCGATCTTCCAATGTGAATCGAAGCCGCCGAGTGCGCCCGCCAGATGAAGATCGTCGATGCGCAGCGCCCGCAAGTCGATGTCGAAGGGGAGTTGGACGCCGCCGGTGCTCGGCCTGGCGTCCTTGACCTCCGCCGTTTGCGGCGCGCGCAGCACGCCGATCTTCGCCGCGGACACGATGTCGATGCGCAGCTTGCGCTGCAGCAGCGAGCCGAACGACCAGGCGACGTGCGCATTCTCGGCCTGCAGCCACGGTCCGGTGCGGTCGGCGATCTCGATTTGCGCCACGCGGAGATCGGTCGGGACGAACCCGTCGATGCCGGTGATGCGAATCTTCTGATCGGGCGAGGAGGCGGCGCTGGAAATGGCGGACGCCAGAAGCCGCTTGCCGGCGGTGGTCTGCACGCCCGCAAAGGCGAGACCGAGCACCGCGACGAGCGCCACGAGGATATAGGTGACTATGCGGAGCGCGCGCATCAGAAGGCCTGTCCCAGGCTGACATAGATGCCGAACGGCGGATCGGTCGGCCGGCGGTTCAGGGGGATACCGACATCGGCCCGGATCGGCCCGAAGTCGGTGTAGTAGCGGACGCCGACGCCGGCGCCGACGCGCGGCGGAAGCTGCGAGAAGTTCGGCAGGAGATCGGGATAGGCGCTGCCGGCATCGACGAAGGCCACCGCGCCCCACGCCTGGCCAATCCTCTGGCGCAGTTCGACGTTGGCCTCGACCACACTCGCGCCGCCGAGCGGATTGCCATAGGCGTCGAGCGGTCCGGCGGTCTGGTAGACGAAGCCGCGCACCGAGCCGCCGCCGCCGGCATAGAAGAGCTTGTCGGGCGGGATGCCGGCGATGCTGAGGCCGGGCTCGGTGCCGAACGAGGCGCGGGTCGCCAGCACGGTACGACCGGGCTCGGCGATGTCCCAGTAATGACGGCCGGTCAGGCGCAGGATGGTGAACATGTCGCCGCCGGGTCCAGTATCGATCCACGGCTGGACGTTGAATTCGACACGGTAACCGCGCGTCGGGTCGAGGTCGCTGTTGGCGCGATTGTAGAGAACCGTGCCCTGCAGGCCGAGCATGCGATAGCTCTGGGTGATGCCGTTGCGGGTGATGTCGGCGATCTCGGCCGCCAATCCGACGCGGGCCTGCCAGCGCGGCGAGAAGGTGCGGTCGAAACCTCCGTAGAAAGTGGCGGCCTTTCTCGTATAGGCGGGGACTACTTCGCGCAGCGCTGCCGCTTCGAGCCGAAGATCCTGTCCCGGCAGCCACCAGTCGGGTTTGCGGAAGGCGGCCCGGAAGGCAAAGCCGGTGTCGAGGATCGCGTAGCCTTGTCCGAGATGGTTGATCTCTCCCGACAGGCGCAGGCTCTCCGCCTGGCCGAACAGGTTGCGATGGACCCAGAAGCCCTCGACTCCGAAGCCAAGCTGGGTCTCGTAGCTCGCGCCGAAGCCGATGGAGCGCTGCAGCCGGTCGGTCAGCTCCACGTCGATCGGCAGTTCGCCGTCGGCGTCGAGTTCGGTGGCGGGCTTGATCCGCACCGCGTTGAAGGTGCCTAGCGACGTCAGCTTGCCGCGCAGGTCCTCCACCTTGGCGGGGGAGTATGCTTCGCCCTCCTTGAACGGCACGCGGCGCTGCAGCCAGACCGTGTCGACTTTTTCCGTGCCGGAGAAACGCACCTTGCCCATCCTGGCGAGTGGTCCGGGTTCGGCGACGAACGTCACCTCGGCTTCCCGCGTGGCATGGTCGACGATGACCTCACGATCCTTGATCGCGGCCAGCGCGTGGCCCTGTTTGCGCAATTCCTCCAGCAGCTTGTTCTGCGCCGCGATGATGGCCGAGGCGTCGGCGGGATCGCCGGGCGCGAGCCCTATTCCCGCAGGGTCGATGCCGGGAAGGGATTGCGGCGCGCCGGGGGGGCGAATGGCAACCGATCCGATACGGTAGCGTGGACCGGTGTCGATGGTGATGTTGACCGTCGCCGCTTCCGCATCGGGACGCGATTCGAGCGCCTCCAGGGCGGAAGAATCGGCAATCGGCTTGCCGTCGATCGTGGCGTTAAGGGTGGCATCGTAGAATCCGCGCGACCGCAGCGCGGTGTTGAGCCGCGAGGCGACGGCCTGCGCGCCCTGGAGAACGCCCAGGGCATCGCCCGTCAGGGGCTGCTGCTTCTCGAAATCCTCGGACAGTTCCTTGAGCTCTCCGGACATCGTCTCGTTGCCTGTCACCGTGAGGACGATGTTTCCGGTGCGAGCCTGTGCAGCGGGCGGCAACAGGCTCGCCACACCGCCCAACGCCAACGAGACGAGGCAGCTTATGCGCACCCAGCGCAGGAACTCGCTTCTTAAACGCACCATGCCCGTCAGCCATACAACGCGGGGCGACGGAAAGGGATGCCTCTCTGGCAATGGGGACGGTGCCAAATTCGTGGCCATTAAGCTTCATGCTTGTGCCCGTAGGCTGAGGATCGACATGAACATCAAGAATTCCGTAATGCCGAAAATCGTAACTACCTGGAGGTACGCTGCTCAAGAGATAAAATGATTATAAATCAAATTACTAAGAGTTTTTATTAAAGTAGCTTTGAAGTACCGAAGCCGGTTCCTGTTTTGTGTAATTCATGCGACAGATGAAGTCTGAATTCTCTGGAGGAACACTTAATGGCATCGCCGCTTTTCGACCTTACGGGCAAGGTCGCCGTCGTCACCGGCTCGAGCAAGGGCATCGGTAAGTCGATAGCCCTGCAGCTCGCGCTGCAGGGTGCCAAGGTGGTGGTGTCGAGCCGCAAGGCGCCTGCCTGTGAGGAGGCAGCCGCCGAGATTCGGGCGGCCGGCGGCGAGGCCATCGTCATTCCCTGCAACATCTCCGACAAGGCCCAGTGCGAGAAGCTGATCGAGGAGACGCGCAAGCAGCTCGGCCCGGTCGACATCCTGGTCTGCAACGCCGCCTCCAACCCCTATTACGGGCCGAACGAGAAGCTGCCCGACGACGTGTTCATGAAAGTGATGCACAACAACATCCTGTCGAGCATGTGGCTGATCAACTTCTGCCTGCCCGACATGCGCGCCAAGAAGGACGGGTCGATCATCATCGTCTCCTCCATCGGCGGCGTGCGCGGCACGCCGGTGATCGGCGCCTACGGCATCTCCAAGGCGGCCGACATGCAGCTCGCGCGCAACCTCGCCGTCGAGTACGGCAAGGACAACATCCGCGTGAACACGATCGCTCCGGGCCTGGTGAAGACCGACTTCGCCAAGGCGCTGTGGGACGATGAGAAGTACCTCGCCGTGCGCCTCAAGGGCGCTCCGCTCGGCCGGATCGGCGAGCCGGACGATATCGGCGGCATCGCCGTGATGCTGGCCGGCAAGGCTGGCGCCTTCATCACCGGCCAGACCATCATCGCCGACGCTGGCGTGACCATCGGCAGCGGCGGCTAGGGAGGGCCAAAACGGCACGCGGCCGCCGACGACAAGGCCGCAGGGGAGGAAACCATGAAGCGCACAAGCGTTCTCGTAAGCGTCCTCGGTACCCTCGGCGTCCTGCTCGCGACGGCCGCCGGGGCTCAGTCCTATCCCACCAAGCCGGTGCGCATCGTGGCGCCGTTTCCGCCGGGCGGCGTCGCCGACGTGCTGGCCCGGGCGATCCAGCCCGGGCTGCAGGAGGCGCTGGGCCAGCAGGTCGTGATCGACAACAAGCCCGGCGCCGGCGGCAATATCGGTGCCGAGATCGTCGCCAGGGCCGAGCCCGACGGCTACACGCTGCTGCTGGCCTCGGCCGGCATCCTGACGATCAACGAATTCCTCTATTCGAAGATGCCGTTCGACACGGCGACGGCCTTCTCTCCCATCACCGTGGTGGGGGACATGCCGAACATCGTCGTGGTGAGCCCCCGGACGGGCATCACCACGCTCAAGGGGCTGATCGACCGCGCCAAGGACCTGCCCGGCAAGCTGAACTTCGGTTCGGCGGGCAACGGCACCACGACGCATCTCGCCATCGTGCTGCTGGAACAGGCGGCCGGTATCCGGCTGGCCCATGTACCCTACAAGGGCGCGGCGCCCGCGGTGCAGGACCTCGTGGCCGGCCAGATCGACGGGCTGGTCGACAACCCGCCGCTGGTTATCGGTCATATCAGGAGCGGGGCGATCAAGGCGCTGGCCTGGGCCGCGCCGCAGCGCATGGCCATCCTGCCCGACGTGCCGACCGCCGCCGAGGCGGGATTGCCGGGGTTAGAGGCCTCGTCCTGGTTCGCGCTGATCGCGCCCGCCGGCACGCCGAAGGAGATCGTGGCCCGGCTGAATGCCGAGACCGCGAAGATCCTGCGCGATCCGAAGATGGTCTAGCAGTTCGCCCAGCGCGGGGTCCGGCTGGTCGGCAACTCCGTCGAGGAGTTCACGGCCTTCATCCCGAAGGAGCGCGCCCGCTGGGCCGACATCGTGAAGGTGTCGGGCGTGAAGCTGGAGTAGGACGGAGACTGCATGAGCCTCTATCAGGTCCAGAAGCTGATCTACCAGCTCAACCGCGACCCGCGGATACGGCAGCGCTATGCCGAGGAGCGGGACGCGGTGCTGGGCGAGTACGACCTCACGCCGGAAGAGATCGGCGCGCTGGTGAAGCCCGACATCGGTTTGCTCTATGTGCTGGGCGTCAACGGCCAACTCCTCATGCACTTCGCGGCGCTGCACCGCATCGAATGGCCGGACTATCTCGAGCGGATGCGGCAGGGCCTGAAGGATCACGGCCCGGTACGCGAGGGCGTCTATGCCGCCACCGGTTACGAGGGCGTCGAGGCCCACGACGCCCGCCTCAAGGCTGAACGGGAGATGCACTGATGCCTCTGGTCTATTGCGGTGCCTGCAGTCATGCCCCGGGCATGACGGGCCGCGCCGAACGGGCGGATACCCAGACGCGCCAGGCGGTGCAGGGCGCGTTCCGGCGCATGGGCGACGATATCCGCGCGACGAAGCCCGATGCGCTGGTCGTGATCGCGGCCGAGCACTTCGCCAATTTCTTCATGGACAACATGCCGGCCTTCGCCATCGGCATGGCCGACGGCTACGAGGGGCCGATCGAGGACGAGGCGTTCCTGCGGATCAAGCGCACGACCGTGCCCGGCAACAAGGCGTTGTCGCGCAGGCTGATCGAGAGCGTGATGCAGACGGTCGACGTGGCCTATGCGGAGGAATGGAAATTCGATCACGGCATCTCGGTGCCGCTGCATTTCCTGACGCCGGACTACGACCTGCCGATCATACCGGCAAACATCAACTGCCAGGGGCCGCCGCTCGCGCCGTTGGCCCGCGCCTGGGCGTTCGGCGAGGCTCTGCGCCGTGCCGCCGACGCCGTGCCCGAGCGGATCGCCCTGATCGGCACCGGCGGCCTCTCGCATTGGCCGGCCACGCCGGACTCGGGGAAGATCAACCGGGAGTGGGACCAGGAATTCCTGCGCCGCTGGTCGGCCAACGATCGCGAGGCGTTGCTATCCTACACCGATGCCGAGACCTATCGCGAAGCAGGACAGGGCGGGTTCGAGATACGGACCTTCATCGCGGCTGCGGCGGCCGCGAAGGGCGCGAAAGGAACGGTCGACTTCTGCGAACCGGTCCCGATCTTCGCGGTGAGCTGTACGCTGGCGCACATGCACATCGCGGCCTGATGGCCAGTTAGGGCTTCTTCTTGAACGTCACCACCAGCACGTCGCGATAGGCGGGGAGCGCAGGGTTCTCCGGCTCGACCGGCGTGACGCCGTGATAGCAGCGGGCGTCGTCGACCAGCGCGGCATCGAGCGGATCGGTGAGGGTGAAGCTGCCGAGCGCGCGCTTGTCGAGGTCGTGCACTGTCGTGGTGCCGCTGGCGATGTTGCGGCGGTTGATCAGCAGCACCAGCACATAGTCGACCCCGTCGCGGTGCATGCCCTCGGGCGTCGGCTTGCCCTGCTCGCCGGTCTTCGCCTCGATGCGGAACTGGTGGACCTCGATGTGCCACTTGGCGGCGTCGGGCGCGAGGCGGCCGAACAAGGCGCGGCAATATTCGAGGATGGTGCGCATCGAGGCGCCGTCACCGATCTCGTCGGTGACCGGCTTGAACCAGCGCTCGATGCCGCCGTTCAGGTTGTTGTAGCTGAGGCCCTGGTAATGCGGCTGGTGCGCGCCACGTACAATCGCGCCCTGGCGCTCGGCTTCGTAGACGCCGAACCGTCGCCTCCGGTAGCGCCCGCCGTCGCCCATGTAGGTGTCGACCTCGAGATCGTTCCAGCTCTCGGCGAAGGCCGGCCAGTCGGCGAGCGTCCCGAAGCGCGCGAACGCCGTGCGCATGTCGGAGGCTTCGACGAAGGCATAGCCCGCGCGCTCGACGGAGGCGCGGATGCCCGAGGCATTCTGGAGACCGGTTCCGATTTCGCTCATGAGTGCAACCATAGCACCGCATGTCCATCATTCGGCAGGTGAGGCGCATGAAGGTTTCTAGGGATTGCGCCGACCACGGCCGGGCCGCATGGCGGCTGACATCAGGGTGGATTTGCCGCGGCGCCGTACGTCACAATCGCCCGGCGCCGACAGGGAGATCGACCGATGGCCTATGCAACGACCGACGATGGCGTGAAGCTCTACTACGAAGAGACGGGGGCGGGCGCGCCCATCGTGTTCGTGCACGAATTCGCCGCCGACCACCGCTCGTGGGAAATGCAGATGCGACATTTCGGCCAGCGCTATTGCTGTATCACC
>JAKFVZ010000626.1 GCA_021732965.1 Reyranella sp. | reverse complement strand
TGGGGAGCCCTGAGGGACGACTTCGGCTTGCCTTGGGACTCCGCTCTCGATGTCTGGGCGTCGGCCATCGACAGGATGTTGCCGTCGATCTCCTGAAGACGCGGCGGCTCAGGCCTCCAGCGCCGCAAGATAGGCTTCCGCGCGCGCCGTATCCTGCGGTCCTCCGGTGAATCCCACGTACCCATCGGGCCGGATGAGGCGCAGAGTCATGGCATGGGTGGGGTCGCCCGCCGGCCCCGCCGGCCCCATCGTCACGAGGTTCGGAAACTTCGCGGCGAGTCCGGCCACCGCATCAGGAAGGCCGAGCGCCGTGAAGCGGCACCCGCCGGGCCCCTCGGCCAGCCGGTGCGGCCAGCGTTCGCCCGCTTTGGGACCATTGGCGACCGGGCCGCTCGCGGCCGTGAGGGGACTGTCGGGATAGCCGATGTCCATCTCGCCCAGTTGGTCCGCAACCTTGTGCTGGATCTGGGGGAAACCGGCGGCGAAGCGCAGGACGGTGTTCCGGATATCCTGCAGCAGCGGATTGCGCAGCGTCGCCAGCTCGGTCAGCCGACCCGCATTCTTCAGGACGAGGTCGCCGACGGCTGAGCGTTCGCGTGAATAGCTGTCCAGCAGCGCCGGCTTTGCGGCGCCCTCGATCACGAGCGCGAGCTTCCAGGCGAGGTTGAAGGCGTCCTGCATGCCCGTGTTCATGCCCTGGCCGCCGGCCGGGCTGTGAATGTGCGCGGCGTCGCCCGCAAGGAACACGCGCCCTCTGGAATAATCGTTCACCTTTCGCTCGTTGATGCGGAAGGCGGCGAGCCAGACCGGATCGGTCATTGCGATGGCGGGCGAGCCGCGACGCGCCATCAACGCGTTGATTTCCCCGAGCGTCGGATCCGGATGGAGTTCGCCGTCCGCGGCGGGACCCAGGTCGGCGATCACCCTCCAGCGATCCCCGACGATGGGAAAGAAGGCGAGTATGCCGTCGCGGTGCCAGAAGATGTGCAGGTGATCGGGGCGATCGAGGCCCGTGACGTGACCGTCGGCCAGCGCCCAATGGGATTGCAGGGTCGAGCCTTCGAAGGCGAAGCCAAGTCCGTGACGAACTGCCGAATGCGCACCGTCGCAGCCCACGAGCCAGTCGGCCCGAAGCGTCTCGCTGTCGCCGCCGGCCCTGGTGAGCGTCGCCTCGACTGATGAACCCGTGTCAGTGAAGCTGATGAGTTCGACCGTGCGCTCGACGGTCACGCCGGATGCCGCCAGCCGGTCTTCGAGTACGCGCTCCGTCTCGCTTTGCGGGATCATCAGAGCGTAGGGGAACCGGCTGTCGATCAAGTCGAACGACACCTTGGCCAGGATCCTGCTGCCGGTCGAGATCACGCCACCATGCCCCTGCATGCCCGCGGCAAGGAACTCCCGCGCGTAGCCCGCATCGTCGAAAAGTTCGAGTGTGCGGCTCCACAGGACCAGCGCCTTGGACTTGTCGGTGCGTTTCGCGGCCTTGTCGACGATGCGGACGGGGATGCCGTGCCTTACCAGCTCGTTGGCCAGGGTCAGGCCGACCGGACCCGCTCCGCAGATGAGAACCCTCGGATCGTTGGCCATGAAATCGTTTCCCCCCGTGTGAGAGGAGCTTAGCCCCTGGCTGGATTTGCGGCCAATCGGTCCTTGCAAAAGCCTTGGCGAAAGGCCATATGCAGCGCGTCGATAGACGGACAGACGATTTGGTCCGCGTTCCCGGCCTTGCCGGCAGCTCGCTCCCGAACTTTGATCCCGAAAACCAGTGCGAATTCGACGGCCGGCTGCGCGTTCCCTTTGTGTGTATGTGGAGCGCCGCGCGGGTCAGCATATCTAAAAGTAGTGAAAGGGTTACCCATGGCTACGGGAACCGTGAAGTGGTTCAATATTCAGAAGGGCTTCGGCTTCATCCAGCCGGACAACGGCGGTGCCGATGCCTTCGTGCACATCAGCGCCGTCGAGCGCGCGGGCCTGGGCACGCTGAACGAAGGTCAGAAGGTCGAGTATGAACTCGTCGCCGACCGTCGCAGCGGCAAGATGGCCGCAGACAATCTGAAGACTGCCGGCTGACGAGCCGGCTGCCGCTTGCGGCTGCCATGCTCCAGCAAGGCAAGAAGACCCCGCACCCTCTGGGTGCGGGGTTTTTATTTTCCCGGTCTCTACGGCCGCGCTCTTCCTCCCTGCACGCATTCCCGACGGGGAAGCGCGCCTCGCGCCCCCTCGATGTCGACGGACCTGAACCTTGGGAGGCCCCGATGGGCAAGAAATCCAGCAAGCGCACGGAATACGTGCTGTTCAACGTCACTTACGAAGACGGCAGCCAGCGCTCCAACCGCCGCGTGCCGCTCGATGCCCTCGAAGGGCTCGAAAAGGACCTGCCGGCGCGCGAAATCATCGCCGAGCAGGATCGCGAGGTTGCCGAAAAATCCGGCAAGCCGCCGCTCGCCATCAAGACGCTGGTGCGCGCCTGATCGTTCAGGCGAGATCGCGCGCAGGCCCTTCTCGCCTCCCTTCGTGCCCTGTGATCGAAGGTGACCGTCCGCGTCACGCCGTGAACGGTCCGATCTGCGCCGTGGCGAAGGCCGGACGCGCCTGGATCGCGGCCCACCATTCGGCGACGCGAGGATGCCGTGCCGCCGTGATCTCCTCCGGCGCGATCTCCTCGTCGATCCGCTTGATGAAGGGCACCGCGCCGATGTCGGCGAGCGAATAGTCGTCGCCGGCCAGCCATCGGCTCTGGCGCAGCGTCTCCTCCATCCGGTCGACCAGGCCGACGGTCAGCCTGGTGCGCGCCTCCTGGCGCTCTTCATCGGTGTAGGGCCGGCGCGCTGTGCGCAGCCATGCTTCGCGCCGCTCCTTGCTGGGAACGTTTGCGAGCTTTTCGGCGAGTTCGGCGTCCGACCATTGCGTGGCGACCTTGGCCATCGAATGCGCCCAGTTGAAGATGATCAGGTTACCGATCAGCCCGTCGACATGGCGGATCCAGTTCCGCATCACGGCGCGGCCGTAGGCGTCGGCCGGACGCAGCGGCGGCTGCGGCCAGGTTTCATCCACGAACTCGCAGATCGTGCCGCTCTCGTAGAGCGATCGGCCGTCGTCCAGGATCAGGAGCGGAATGACACCGTTCGGATTGAGCTTCAGGAAGGATGGTGCATGGTGTTCCATCTTCGCGAGGTCGATCACCTTGCTCTCGAAGGGCAGGTTCTTCTCGGCCAGGCACAACCGAACCCGCCGCGACGCCGATGATCTCCAGCCGTGATAGAGCGTGAGCATTTCCCGATCCCCAATTATGCGTATGCCCGCTCAGCTTGCGGGCCGGCCGTTGGTGCCGCAAGACAGGAAGGGCGGCACGATGCCACGCCGGCAACAAGCAGCGCCGTATTTCGTTGAGTGCAGCATGACCTATCTCCTGCCTTTTGTTTCCTTCTTCCTTCTGGCGACCTTCATGTGCCTCGCCCTGCCCGGCCGGTCGGTGGCGGAATCGACTTCCGCGGATGCCGCGCGCTGCAAGCAGCTCATCGACTATTACGACCGCTACAGTGCGGGTCGCAGCGCCCATTCCGATGGCCGGCGCAACATGACCCGCATCGCCGCCAGCATCGATTGCGAGCGCGGCGATTACGCGCGCGGCATTGCCGAGATGGAGGCGCTGCTGCTGGCGAGGAAGTTCACGATCCCGCCTGCCGGGAACTGATCAGCGAGGCCCCGGCGTTGGCGGCAGCAACCTGTCGATCGCCGTGATCCAGGCGTCGATGGCGTCCGCGACGGAGAGGCCATGGCGCTCGCGCATGCGACCCCAGCTCTCGAAGTCGGTGACCTGCTCGAGCGCGATCAGGATCTTCCTGCGCTCGGCTTCCGGAAGGGGGCCAAGTTCCGCGCGGTACATCAGGGCGAGCCGCGCCCAGACCGCGTCGCGCATGAGGCCGATACGGGTCTTCAGGAACTCCGATTCGTTCTGATTGTGCAGGAGCACCCGCCAGAGCGGCAGCCAGCGCTCGCAGATTCCGGCGCGGGTCTCCACCTGGGCTCGCAGGCGCTGCTCGCGGGTGCCGTCGAGATCGCGGATTGTCGCCTGGACGAGGCCTTCGGCGAAGGCATAGTCGGCAGCGGCCAGGCTGAGTGCCAGCAGATCGTCGAAACGCTCGAAAACCGAGCGCACCGAATAGCCGGCGCGTTTGGCGATCCGGGCCGCCGTCGGGATCTCGGGACTGTCGCGCAGCAGCTCGAGATAGGCTTCGATGATGAGCTGCTTCGTGCGCTCGCTGCGCAGAGCCCGGCCGTCTATGCGGCGCGGTTTGGGTAAACCGCCCGGTGATGCCGGCCGAGTCGTATTGCTGCCGTCCTGCACGTTGTTTCCGCCATCGCACCCCCGCGACGAAATTGTGCGGTGATACTGCAAATGTGCCGTCTTTCCCGGCGGTCCGCCAGCGCGATGCAGGGTTTCCGCGTATGCAATTGCGAGCGGTGAAATCCGGTGCGGGGTTTTCTACAATCCCGACTGCCACAATGGCGCTTTGGGAGATTTGCGATGCGTTCGAGATTCTTGGTCGTACTCGGCCTGATCCTCTTGCCGGTTTCGGCCCATGCTGCCGACCAGGCGGCGGCGTCCGCCTGCGCGGCCCAGCTTTCGAAGGACGGGCAGCTCCTCTACGGCAAGGTGGCGCCGACCATGACGCCCAAGACCGACATCAAGGATGCTCTGACCGGCGTCGCCCGCCCGATGGTGATGGGTGGCTCGATGTCCCGCGACGCCGCCCGCACGGCGGCCGAAGCGGCCGGGGAATGCCTGAAGTTCCTGAAGTAAAGTAAGGAACGGCTGTCGCCGATCACACCGGAGGCGGCGTCGGGGGCCGTCTCCGAAGTGCGACGACCATGAGGCCCGTGAGGGCCAGCCCCACCACCGCCATCATGATCACCGCGCCGCGCGGGCCGATGGCGTCGGAGATCGCGCCGGCCGCGAGTTGGCCGAGCGGGGCCGTGCCGATGCACATCGTGACGATGCCCATCAGCCGGCTGCGCATCTCGGGTGGCGACTCGGTGAGCATGAGCGTGGACTGCATGTTGCCGAAGCCCGCGGTGCCGAAGCCACCCAGCAAAAGAAGAGCGAAGGCGAGCCAGTAGGACGGCGACAGAGCCATCAGGATCAGCGCGCACATGAACAGCGCTGCGCCGCCGGCAAAGGCCAGTCGCCGGTCCATGCGCAGGAAGCCCGCCGCGATCAGCGCGCCTCCGATCAGTGCCCCCAGCGGCTCGCCGGCCGCCAGCAGGCCGACCAGCGCGGGAGAGACGTGGAACGCGCCCTGCCCGAGCGGCGCGACCAGGCCCGAATAGGCGAAGGCAAAGGCGTTGGTGACGATGGTGATGCCGAACACCAGCAGGATGGTGGGCCGCGTCCAGGCGAAGCGCAGCCCCTCGGCGATCTCGTGCGGGATCCGAATGAGATCGAGCCGCCGCGTCACCTGCGCGTGGACGAGGCCGGCGATGGCGAAGGCGCCGGCGAACTGCACCAGCGCGGTGATCGTGTAGGCGCCCTTCATGCCCAGCCACTGGAACGCGATGCCGCCCAGCAGCGGGCCGACCGCGCGCGTCGCGGCCGAGGTCACGCTGTCGAGCGCGATGGCGTTGACGATGCGGTGCGGGCCGGCGACCTCGCCCACCATGCGCCGGCGGGTCGACATTTCCGTCGACCACATCGTGCCGGAGACGAGGTTGCCGACCGCCACATGCCAGACTTCGAGATGTCCCGTGACCGCGAGCGTGGCCAGCAGCGTCGAGATCAGCGCGGGCACGACGAGCGCCAGCATGAAGATCAGCTTGCGGTTCAGCGCCTCCGAGAGAGCGCCCGCGAACGCACCGAACAGGAGCTGCGGAAGCTGACGCAGCGCCACCACGACGGTGACGGCGAGCGCCGAGTGCGTTGCTTCCCAGGCGAACAGCCCCGAGGCCAGCAGTTCCAGCCAGCGCATCGCATTGGCGAAGGCGCCGACGAGCCATAGCCTCAGGAAGTCGGGCGAGCGCAGCAGCTCGCGGATCGGCGAGTCCATTCTGGCGATCCTAGCGTCGCGCCCGCCGGGAGTCGCCGATGACTACCGTCCGATCTCTTCCAGATTGACGCCTGTCGTCTCTATGCGGAACCACCAGGTCACCGCCGCACCGAGCAACGACGTGAAGATCAGGCCGAGCAGCAGGAAATGCGTTCCCGTTTGGTCGAGCACCAGAGGGAACACGAAGGCCGTCAGCACCGCGCCGAGCTTGGCGAAGGCCGCGGCGAAGCCCGCGCCCCGGCCGCGAATGGCGGTCGGGAACACTTCACCCGCCAGCAGGTAGGTCTGCGCGTTGGGACCGAGATTGGTCATGAAGTTGAACAGCATGAAGCCGCCGAACAGGCACAGGGTGCCGGCCGGTTCCGGCAGCCGGGTCTGCAGCATGGCCAGCGCCAGGCCCACGGCGCAGCCGACGAAGCCCAGGACCTGCAGGCGGATGCGGCCCACCTTGTCCGCCAGCAGCACGGCGGCGACGATGCCCACGATCAGCAACGTATCGATCAGGGCGGCGCCCTTTGCGGCCTGGATGTCGTGCGCGATCACGCTCGCGGTGTTCCGCAGGCGATCGGCCTCGTGCCCGACGGTGCGGGCGAGGATGGTGGGCGTGAAGATGCCGATGCCGTAGGTCCCGAGATCCTGCAGGAACCACGGGACGGAGGCGAGGATGGTGGCGCGGCGGTTCTTCTTCGACAGGAGGTCGCGCCAGCGGCCTCCTGTGGCGCCGTGGAGACGGGATGCGCCGGGTTCCTCGGCAAGCCGGACCTGCTTGGGATATTGCGGTTCGCGCTCGAGCAGCCGCTGCAACTCGCGCTCCGCCTCCCGCCGGCGTCCCTTCGACATCAGCCATTGCCCGCTGTCGGATATGAACAGGCGGGCGATCACCACCAGCGTCGCCGGTGCGATCACGACCGCGTACATCCAGCGCCAGGCACCGAGCTGCGGATCGCTGACCAGGATGGCGTAGCCAAGGGCCGTTCCGACCAGCGCGCCGACTGCCTGGAACGCGAAGGCGCCCAGCACCAGCCGTCCGCGGTCGCGGCTCGGGATGCTCTCGGAGATCACCAGGTGGCCCGTAGGATAGTCGCAGCCCAGCGCCACCCCGACGCCGAACAGGAAGAAGACCAGCCAGCCGAAGCTCGGGCTTGCGGCCAGCCCGGCCAGGAAGACGACGAAAACCAGCATTTCGACGACGAACATGCGCCGCCGGCCGTAGGTGTCCGCCAGTCCTCCGAGGGTGACGGCGCCGACCATGATGCCCGCCAGGGTGGCGGCGCCCACCAGGCCCTTTTGTACCGGTGACAGGCCGAACTCCTGGACGATCAGGGGCAGCGCCACGCCGGTCATGAAGACGACGAGCCCCTCGAAGAATTTGCCGGCGGTCGCGAGCAGCCAGATGCGCCATTGCATGCGCGTCATGGGTACGGTGGGCGTGGGGGTCCCGTCGGGCCATGACGGGGTCTGGTCGATATAGCCCTGGACGCTCTGCGGTTCAGCCATCTGGACAGATTAGCGGACGACGCTACCTTGAGGCGTCCATAAAGATAAAAATGAAATCGAGGAAACGCCATGAAGAGACGTAGCCTGCTCGTCGCGGCTCTCGCCGCGCCGTCGATCGTTCCCGCCGTTGCGCTCGGTCAGGGCACCTGGCCGAACAAGACCGTGAAGTTCATCTGCCCCTTCGCACCCGGTGGCGGCACCGACACGGTGAGCCGGCTGATGTGCGACCAGCTCTCGAAGATCCTCGGCCAGACCTTCGTGGTCGAAAACAAGGGCGGCGCGGGCGGCAACATCGGCACCGTCGAACTCGCGCGCGCCACGCCCGACGGCTACACGCTGGGCCTCATCTCGGTGGCCAGCCATACGCTCAATCCGATGCTCTACTCCAGGCTGCCTTACAATCCCGACAAGGACATCGTGGCGATCTCGCGCGTGGCGACCCTCGCCAACCTGCTGGGCGTGACGCCGTCGCTGCCCGCAAACAACGTCGCCGAGCTGATCGCCCTCTGCAAGAAGGACCCGGGCAAGTATTCCTTCGCGTCGTCGGGCCCCGGCACGTCGCTGCATCTGAGCGGCGAGCTGTTCAAGAAGATGGCCGGCGTCGACATCATCCACGTGCCCTACAAGGGTGCGGGGCCGGTCTATACCGACCTGATGGCGGGCATCGTGAACATGATGTTCGCCAACATGCCCTCGATGCTGCCGCAGGTCCGCTCCGGCAAGCTAAAGGGGCTGGGCGTAACTTCGGCGCAGCGCTCCAAAGCGGCGCCCGACATTCCGGCCATCGCCGAGACGGTGCCGGGCTAT
>JAKFVZ010000553.1 GCA_021732965.1 Reyranella sp. | reverse complement strand
GTCGGCCAGCTGGTGGGCCAACTCGACGAGGTCGGAAGGAACCACCTAGGGAAGCGGCGCGGGCGTGTCGGCCATCGTGCGCAGGTAGGCGATCACGTCGGCGCGATCCTGCTCCTTCGGGAGGCCGGCGAACGCCATCTTCGTGCCGCGCATGTAGGCGGTCGGCTTGAAGATCAGATGATCGATATCCTCGTAGTTCCATGCGCCGCCCTTGGCCGTCATCACCGAGGAATAGCTGAAGCCGGCATGGCTCGCCTTCGCACGATTGACCACGCCCCACAGGTTCGGGCCGACCTTGTTGGCGCCGCCCTTGTCGACCGTGTGGCAGCTGAAGCACTGCTTCTGGAACAGCGCCTTTCCGGCCTCGACGTTGGCGCCGGCCAGCTTCGGACCGATCGGCGGAATCTCGATGGCGGCGGGCGCGGCACCCGTCGCCGCGGGCGCCTCGTCGGTGACGGCGAGCGCCGGCTTGTCCAGCTTGTGCGGGTGCACGACGGCATTGGAGACCTTGCCGACCACCATCGCGAAGAGGGCGGAAGCCAAAACGCAGCCTGCGATCGTGTTGAAACTGGCCATAGTCAAATCCTGGAGCGGCAAATTCTACGGACGCTGCTGTAGCATGCCCGCACGGCCGCCAGTAGTATTCCATCGCGTCTGGCAGCTCGCGCGGCGGAACGTCGCAAGTGCCGGATATTACGAGGTTTTTCGCCTATCGGTGGGCGTCGAAACGCGACGCGGGGAGCAAGGTAAATGGCCAAGGGACGGGGCGGCAAAGCCGCCGCCAGCAACATCATCGCCTTCCAGGGCGAGCCCGGCGCCAATTCCGACATGGCCTGCCGCGCCGCCTTTCCCTACATGACGACCCTTCCGTGCCCGACCTTCGACGCCGCCATGGGCGCCGTCCAGGCCGGCAAGGCGGAGCTGGCCATCATCCCGGTCGAGAACTCGATCGCCGGCCGGGTGGCCGACCTGCACAGCCTGCTGCCGCACACCAGGCTCAAGATCGTGGCCGAGCATTTCCAGCGGGTCGAGCACTGCCTGGTGGCTCTCCCGGGGGCGTCGCTGAAGTCCATCCGGACCGTGAAGAGCCACGTCCAGGCGCTGGCCCAGTGCCGGAACTTCCTGAAGAAGAACAAGCTGCAGCCGGTGGTCCATGCCGACACGGCCGGTGCGGCCCGCGAGATCGCCGAGATCGGCGACGCCAGCGTGGGCGCCATCGCCTCCTCGCTCGCCGCCCGGATCTACGACCTGAAGGTGCTGGCGAAGAACATCGAGGACGCCGACCACAACACCACCCGCATGCTGGTCTTCTCGCGCGAGGAGGCCCATCCGGACTGGCGCACGATACAGTGCATGACCGCCTTCCTGTTCCGCGTGAGGAGCCGGCCCGCGGCGCTCTACAAGGCGCTGGGCGGCTTCGCGACCAACGGCGTCAACATGGTGAAGCTGGAGAGCTACCTCTCCGGCGCCCGCTTCGAGCAGGCGCTGTTCTATGCCGAGGTCGAAGGCCATCCCGACCAGCCCAACGTCGCACTCGCGCTCGAGGAACTGGATTTCTTCTCCGACGAGCTGAAGCTGCTGGGCTCCTTCCCGACCAATCCGTTCCGGCGCAAGGGCTGGGACGCCCCGACCCGTCCCGGCACCTGAGGCTCCCATGCCCAAGAAGCCCGTTCGTATCGCACCCTCCATCCTGTCGGCGGATTTCGCCGCCCTCGGCCAGGAGATCGAGGCCATCACCAGGGCCGGCGCCGACTGGATCCATGTCGACGTGATGGACGGGCATTTCGTGCCCAACCTCACGATCGGCCCGATGGTGGTGAAGGCACTGCGCAAGCACAGCAAGCAGCCCTTCGACGTCCATCTCATGATCTCGCCGGTCGATCCGCTGGTGCCGGCCTATGTCGATGCCGGCGCCGACGTGATCTCGTTCCATCCCGAGGCCGGGCCGCATGTCCATCGCACGATCCAGCTCATCAAGAGCTTCGGCCGCAAGGCGGGCATCGTCCTCAACCCGGCGACGCCGCTGTCGGCCGTCGAGCACGTTCTGGGCGACCTCGACCTCGTGCTGGTGATGAGCGTCAATCCGGGCTTCGGCGGCCAGGCCTTCATCGAGAGCCAGCTCGCCAAGATCGCCGCCCTGCGCAAGGCGATCGACGCGCTGGGCAAGCCGATCGACCTGGAAGTCGATGGCGGCGTCAACGTCGAGACCGCGAAGCGCTGCATCAAGGCCGGCGCCGACGTCCTCGTCGCCGGAACGGCCGTCTTCACCGGCGGTCCCGAACGCTACGCGGCCAACATCGAGGCACTGCGCTCATGACCGCCATGATCCTGCATCACTATCCGAACTCGCCCTTCTCCGAGAAGGTGCGCATCGCCTTCGGCGTCAAGCAGGCCGCGTGGAAGTCGGTCGTGATCCCGAACATGCTGCCGAAGCCCGACCTGATGCCGCTGACGGGTGGCTATCGCAAGACGCCGGTGATGCAGGTCGGCGCCGACATCTACTGCGACACGCAGCTTATCATGCTGGAGATCGAGAAGCGCGCGCCGACGCCACCGCTCCTGCCCAAGGGCAAGGAAGGCGTGGCGCGGGCGTTGGCCATGTGGGTCGACCGCAACATCTTCTGGGCATCGGTCGGCGTCGTCATGGGCGCGCTGGGCGACAAGCTGCCCGAGGCCTTCCTCAAGGATCGCACCGAATTCTCCGGCCGGTCGTTCGATCCGGCCGCGCTCAAGGCCGCGGCTCCGATGGCGCTTCAGCAAACCCATGCCCAACTCGTGCTGGCCGAGCAGATGCTGACGGACGGTCGGCCGTACCTGCTGGGTGACGCGCCGTGCCTGGCCGACTGCGCGCTCTACAATCCCGTCTGGTTCATCAAGGAGCGGATGGGCGGCGGCAAGCCGGTGCCGCCGTTCGACCGGCTACCGCTGATCACCGCCTGGTCGGAGCGCATGAAGGCCGCCGGCAGCGGCAGGCCGACGGAGATCTCTGCCGCCGAGGCGATCGCAATTGCCAGGGAAGCGACGCCGGAACCGACGAGCGTCGATGGGAACGATCCCAGCGGCCTCAAGGCCGGTCAGACGATCAGCGTCACGCCCGACGATACCGGCAAGGTGCCGGTGAGCGGCGTGCTGGTCGGTCTCACCAACGACCGCGTCTCGATCAAGCGGCACGACGACAAAGTGGGCGACGTCGTCGTCCACTTCCCCCGCGCCGGCTTCATCGTCGCGCCGGCCTGAAGCAGACGTTTCATTGGAGCGCGCCACTCCAGTGGCGCTCATGTCCTGATTCATCGACGAACCTTGAGCGCCACTGGAGTGGCGCGCTCCAATATGCCGACTTCGTCTGTACGACCTCGACGCCGATCTCGGCAGCGATGCGGCGCAGGCCGGCGATGGAGCGGGCGGTGGCGTTGCGTCCGTCCTGCGGGCAGTGCGTCTCGATGCTGGCGAGGATTTGCCTGACCGGGCTGGAAGCCTTGGCCGCTTCGGTCAGCAACCGTGTCAGTTCCATGGCCGCCGACACATCACCGTCGCCCAGCGGGACGGTGCGCCGGGGCGACAGCGGGTCATTTCTGCTTCGGCGCTGACTTGGGTTTGGCTTCGTTTTCCGACTCGACTCCGCGTGTGGAATCCACGGCATACTCAACGCCGCGCCAGTGCCGCACCACGCCTTTGCGTGGTCTCTGACGGCGGGTAATCGTTCAGCTTGCGCTTAGGTGTGATCGGGAGAGGATGCCATGCTCACCATCTATCCATCTCTTGGGAAGTGCATCTACTGTCAAAACGACCGTGTCGACCTAACAGACGAACACATCATACCGCTTTCTCTTCAAGGATTGCTTGTTTTCGACGATGCCAGTTGCGTTCCGTGCGCGCGACTTACAAACAAGTTCGAATCGAAGGTGATTCAATCGCTCGAGCACTTCCGCGTTCGCTATAACGTCAATACTCGTAACCCGGCAGATCGAAAAAAGAAGACCTTTCTCTTTTGGTCGAAGCAGGCGGATGGGACGAAGAAGAGAGTCACCATTCCGCACTCTGAGTTGCCAGCGACGGCTATGCTCTACAAATTCGGCCGCGCCAATATTCTGCAAGGGTGGCCGGCAGATACACCGATATTTGAATGGCTCCCCGTCCCGTACTCGGATGGGATCGCCCTCAAGGCAGCAATGGAGAAATACGGCTGGGACGGTTCGCTCCAATTCAAAACAATACCCAATGAATTTGCTCAGATGCTCGCGAAAATCGGGCACTCTTACGCCATTGCTGAGCTCAGCAAGGTCTTGGGGGTTCGCACGTTCGATTCATTTGTACCACTTTGCGCCGACATCATCCTAGGAAACGCAAAGAACTACTCTTACGTGGTAGGCGGGTCCTTGGAGCTAAAGAAGGAGGCTGACTCCACGTCTGACCACTTCATTGGCCTTGGGTTTATCCAGCAGCCTGGGCGCCCCAAGCTACTCGTTGTGAGCGTCCGTCTCTTTCAGCAAATGGGTACACCCCACCACCACATTGTGGTCGGCCGCGTCGAGACGGACGTGCAAGTCCGCCTTGTGAAGGAGTACTTTTCTGACAGCGCTACGGTACAACAGTCTTTCCACGGCATTTAGCCTATCCCATCTCGAGTCATCATCGGATTCAACACCTCAAATGTTTCGTAAAGCACACTGACGAGCTGCGTCTTGGCCGCTTCTGTTTCGTCTGACTCTAGACGACCTCGACGCCGATCTCGGCGGCGATGCGGCGCAGACCGGCAACGGAGCGGGCGGTCGCGTTGCGGCCGTCCTGCGGGCAGTGCGTCTCGATGCTGGCGAGGATTTCCCGCACCGAGTGAGGGGCGCTGGCCGCCGCGGTGAGAAGCCGGGTCAGTTCGGCGGCCCAGGGAATGTCGCCGTCGCCGAACGGCACGGTGCGCCGGACCGAATTGTCGCGATCCTTGAGATGGATGAGGTCCACGAGCGGCGCCAGATGGGCGATCTCCGCGTCGCTCGGCGGTTTGCCGACGGCCCAGGCATTGCCGATATCGACCAGCGGCTTCAACTGCGGCGGCATCGGATTGGGGTCCGTGGCCTCGGCAAGCGCGGTGAAGAAATCGACGAGGTCGGTGATCGAGCCGATGTTGCAGACGGGCTCGTTCTCGATCTCCACCGCGATCGAATAGGTGAGGCCTAGGTCGGCCAGCCGCTCGAAGCGGCCGATCAGGTCGGCCGGCCTGTAGCCGGGATAGCGCAGGTGGCTGAAGACGCGGATCTTTTCGGCGCCGAACACGGTGGCCATGTCGAAGGCATGGACCAGCGGGTCGTCCGCGGGGCAGTCGGCTGGATCGAAGGCGAAGTCGACCGTGCCGCCTTCGCTGTCCTTGCCGGGCGCGGCCCATTTCAGCAGCGGCGAGACGAAGGTCGGGACGCTCAGCCCCTCCTTCTCCAGTCGCCGTGCGATCAGGCTTCCCTGCTCGAGTGTCATGCCGAGCAGGTTCCTGCCGTCCACGGTGCGCATGTCGAGGCGACGCACCTCGTGTTCGCTGCAGAAGGAGATCATTTCGTCGAGGGAGGGGCCGATTTCATCGCCGATGACGGCGAGAGCGAGACGGGGAAGGGACATGCGGCTAACCTACTATGGAGCGGCCGGTTTGGCTAAAGTCGGGACCGGCGCAAGGGAGACGGCATGAGCGACGACGCGATCTTCGTGGGAGCCAGCGAGGCCGACCAGTACCTCCTGCTGAAGTATGCCAATCGCCATGGGCTGATCGCTGGCGCGACGGGCACCGGCAAGACCGTGACCCTGCAGACCATCGCCGAAGGATTCTCGGCCTACGGCGTGCCGGTGTTCATGGCCGACGTGAAGGGCGACCTTTCCGGCGTGAGCCAGCCCGGCGGCAACAATCCGCGGGCGCTGGAGCGTGCGACGCAGCTCGGCATCGAGGGCTATGCCGGCCGCGCCTTCCCGACGGTCTTCTGGGACCTGTTCGGCGAGAAGGGTCATCCCATCCGCACGACGGTGAGCGAGGTCGGGCCGGTACTGATGGCCCGGCTGCTGCAGCTCAACGAGACGCAGGAAGGCGTGCTCAACATAGTCTTCAAGCTGGCCGACCAGCAGGGCCTCCTGCTGCTCGACTTCAAGGACCTGCAGGCGCTGCTGCAATGGGTCGCCGAGAATGCCGGCACGCTCACCACCGAGTACGGCAATGTCAGCAAACAGTCGGTCGGCACCATCCAGCGCCAGCTCCTGACGCTCAGCCAGCAGGGCGGCGAGAAGTTCTTCGGCGAGCCGGCGCTCGACCTCAATGACATGATCCACAGCGATGCGACGGGCCGCGGCACGATCAACATCCTGGCGGCAGACCGGCTGATGCAGAGCCCGCGCCTCTACGCGACCTTCCTGCTGTGGCTCTTGTCGGAACTGTTCGAATCGCTGCCCGAGGTGGGCGATCTCGACAAACCGAAGTTCGTCTTCTTCTTCGACGAGGCGCACCTGCTGTTCGACGACGCGCCCAAGGCGCTGCTGTCGCGCATCGAGCAGGTCGTGCGCCTGATCCGCTCCAAGGGCGTCGGCATCTACTTCATCACGCAGAACCCGCTCGACGTGCCGGAGACGGTCCTGGGCCAGCTCGGCAACCGGGTGCAGCATGCGCTGCGGGCGTTCACGCCGCGCGACCAGAAGGCGGTGAAGGTGGCGGCCGAGACGTTCCGTCCCAACAAGGCCTTCAATGCCGCGCAGGTCATCACCGAACTCGGCGTCGGCGAGGCGCTGCTGTCCTTCCTCGACGCCAAGGGCGTGCCTTTCCCGGTCGAACGCTGCTTCATCGCGCCGCCGCAGGGCCGCATCGGTCCGGCGACGGTGGAGGAGCGGGCCGCAGTGCTCGCGGCGAGCCCGCTGGGCAGCAAGTACGACAGGGCGGTCGATCGCCAGTCGGCCTACGAAGTGCTGACCGGCCGCATCGCACCGGCTTCCTCGCCCCCGGTATCGGCGTCCCCGGACGGTGCCCCGCGCCGCCGCGGCCAGTATGGATCGGTACCGCCCACGGTGCCGGCGAAGACAGGCCCATGGGGGCCTCGCCCGGCCGGGCCACCGCCCCAGGTCGAGCAGCCGGTCCCGCCGGAGCCGCGGCCCCAACCGCGTCTCAAGACCGCGCAGCCTCAGCCGCAGGCGCCCACACCGGCGCCGAAGAAAGCGCCGGCCGGGCGTCAGCGCGATTCGGTGGGGGTGACGGTCGCCAAAGCGGCCGGTCGCAGCATGGCCACCATCGCCGCGCGCGAGGCGGCGAAGGCCGTGTTCGGCAAAGGCAAGGCCGCCAGCATCGGCGCCAGCGTGGGCGGCGCCGTGCTCCGCGGCGTGCTGGGGTCGATCCTGCGAGGCTGAGCCGGCTTTCGCTCAGCTCAGGCGGTCCAGTTCCTTGACGATGGCGTCGCCCATTTCCTGGGTGCCGACCTTCTTCACGCCGTCGGTCTTGCCGACCAGGAGATCGCCGGTGCGGTAGCCCGCCTTCAGCACGTTCTCGACGGCGGTCTCGACCATGTCGGCATCCTTGCCGAGATCGAACGAGTAGCGAAGCATCATCGCGTAGCTGAGCGTCTGCGCGATCGGATTGGCCAGGCCCTTGCCCGCGATGTCGGGCGCGCTGCCGTGGATCGGCTCGTACAGCGCCTTGCGGCGGCCGGTGGCGTCGGGCGCGCCCAGCGAAGCCGAGGGCAGGAGGCCCAGCGAACCGGTCAGCATCGACGCCTCGTCCGACAGGATGTCGCCGAACAGGTTGTCGGTGACGATCACGTCGAACTCCTTGGGCGCGCGCAGCAGCTGCATGGCGAGCGCGTCGGCGTACATGTGCTCGAGCTTCACGTCGGAGTACTTCTCCTTGTGCAGCTTGGTCGCCTCTTCGCGCCACAGCACGCCGGTGTGCATGACGTTGGCCTTCTCCGAGGAGAGGACCTTGTTCTTGCGCTTGCGCGCCAGCTCGAAGGCGACGGCGCAGACGCGGCGGATTTCCGGCGCCGTGTAGCGCTGCGTGTCGTAGGCCTCGACCTCGCCGGCAGCGTTGACGTGGCGGCCACGCGGCTCGCCGAAATAGACGCCGCTGGTCAGCTCGCGGATGATCATGATGTCGAGACCCTTGACGATCTCGGGCTTCAGCGACGAGGCGTCGACCAGCGCGTCGAACACCTTGGCCGGGCGCAGGTTGGCGAAGAGGTCCATCTCCTTGCGCAGGCGCAGCAGGCCGCGCTCGGGCTTCTTGCTGAAATCGGCGGTGTCCCACTTCGGGCCGCCGACCGAGCCGAACAGCACGGCATCGGCTTCCAGCGCGGTCTTCATGGCGTCGTCGCTGAGCGGCACGCCGTGCTTGTCGAGGGCGGCGCCACCGACCAGGTCC
>JAKFVZ010000607.1 GCA_021732965.1 Reyranella sp. | reverse complement strand
GCGGCGGCTCTTCGCCCGCGCCATTCAGGGTCAGGCCCGTGGTTGCGGTGCCACCCGTGGCGCCCGGAGTCGCCTGGAAGCCGAAGGTGACGCTGCCGCCGGCCGAGACGTCGGCGTTGTAGGAGGCGTTGCGCAGCACATAGTGGGTGCCGACGCGGCTGACGATCTCGGCCCCCCAGATGTTGGTGATGGCGAAGCCGGCGTCGAACTCGATCGTCCAGCCGTGGACGCCGCCGGTTCCGCCTTCGACCGTCATGTTGCCGATGAAGCCGGAACCCCAGTTGTCCTTGACCGTGTACTTGACCGTAGCCATCGCTTCCCTCCGCTCAGTTTCCGCTCAACGCGTGCGAGACAGATGCCATCGACATTGGGGCGTTACATCGGCGACCGGCCGGCTAGTCGGTGAACCCGGCAGGAAAGTCGTCGAACGGGTCGCTGCGCGCCTGGCAGGCAGTGCTTGCCTGACTGCGCCAAATGCCCAATCTTTCGCGGGAATTCAGCCGTCCCGCCCGGAGCGCCTCGACCTTGTCCGCACTTCTGCTTGCCCGGTGGAACGGCCTGCCCCTGTTCTGGCGGGTCCAGATCGCGGGCTGGGGGCTGTTCGCGATCGCCGACCTGTTGGCGCAGCGTATCGCCTTTCACAGCTTTTCGGTGGCCTTCGCCCGGACAGGGCTCATTCTCACCTGCCTGGTCGCGATCTCGACGGCGATGCGCAGCGTCTACGTCACGAGGCGCTTCGCCAGTCGCGTATCGATCGGCGGTGTGGCGCTGATCGCGCTGCTCTCGCTGCTGGGAGCGCTCGTCGTCGCGAGCGTGATCGTTCTGGTCCATGAGGCTGTGCCCTGGATCGTGCCCCCCGACCGTCGTGGCGTCGAAGAGTTTTTCGTTCCATTCGTGCATTACTTCTTTGCCCTTGCGGGGTGGAGCCTCGCCTACTTCTGGCTGCGCGCGGAGCTGGCGGAACAGGCGCAGCATCGACGGACCATGCGCGCCCAGGCCGAAGCCCTGCGAGCCGAACTCGAACAGCTTCGCCTGCAACTCGATCCCCACTTTCTGTTCAATGCCCTGAACGGCGTCGCCGAGGAGATACCCGAACACCCGGCCGCGGCATTAGACATGCTCCGCAACCTCACCGCCTACCTGCGGCACTCGCTCGACGGCATAAATCACACGGTTGTCACGGTGGAGAGCGAAGTGACGGGGCTCGCCGCCTATCTCGCCGTCCAGAAGGCGCGTTTCGGGGATCGCCTGCAGACACGGATGGATGTCGCGCCGGAAGCCAGGCCGCGCCGTATTGCAAGCTTCCTGCTCCAGCCGCTGGTCGAGAACGCCGTCAAGCACGGACGACGCGAGCAAGGCCTCGATCTGCGCATCGACATCCGGGCCGATGGCGAGACGCTTCATGTCGCCGTCTCGAATGCCGGTACGCTCGCTTCGACCGGCGCCGCGCGGCGGCGTCCCGGTATCGGTGTGGAGAATGTGCGCCGCCGGCTCGCGCTGCATTATCCCGAGCGCCACGCGTTCGCGTTGGGCGAATCCGGCGAACGGCCCGAAGAGAAGAGGGTGGTCGCGACGCTCGAGTTGAAAGGCGAACCGTGCGGGTCCTGATCGTCGACGACGAGCCGCTGGCCCGCAATGCCATGCGGCGCCTGCTCGCCGTGCACGCCCATGTGGAGATCGTGGGCGAGGCCGACAGCACCGAGAGCGCGCGCGCGCAGGTCGCGAGCCTGCAGCCCGACATGATGTTCCTAGACATCGAGCTGGGCGGCGGCAGCGACGGGTTCGACCTGCTCGACTCGCTGGAGCGGCCGCCCATCGTCGTTTTCGTCACGGCCTTCGCCGAGCATGCAGTCGAGGCCTTCGCCGTGAATGCCGTCGACTACCTGCTGAAGCCCGTCGAACCGGTGCGTCTCGAAGCGGCGCTGTCGCGGGCGGCGCGCCAGCTCGCGCTGTCCGCCCTGCCGCCCGGGCCAGGCGTGATCGAACTCCGGACGCCGCGGCGGACCCTGTTCGCGACACCGGGAGAGATCGTGGCCATCTCGGCCGACGGCGATTTCGCGCGCGTCTTCGTGGCGGGCCAGCCGGCGGTGATGATCCTGCGCACGCTGGCGCATTTCGAGGAGCTTCTGCCGGCACCGCCCTTCGTGCGGCTCGGCCGCTCGGTAATGATCAACCGCGACCGGCTGCGCAGCCTCGAAGCGCCGACGCGCTCGACCGGCCGTCTCGTGCTCGACGGCATGGCCCATCCGCTGACGATCGGCCGGGCGGCGACGGCCCGCCTGCGCGAGATCCTCGCTTCCGACAAAGGCTGAACCGCGCGGGCGTCTTTCTGGCATCGAAGCTGCAAGGCTCCCGCCGAAATCGTCGCGGGAGGTGCTCATGAAAGCCGTCGTCATCCATGCCACCGGAGGCCCCGAACAGCTCGTTCTCGCCGACCTGCCCGAGCCCCTACCCGGTGCCGGCGAGGTGCTGATCGACGTGGCCTATGCCGGCTGCAACTGGGCCGACACGCAGGTCCGCATGGGCATCTATCCGCACCCCATGACCTATCCGATGGTGCTGGGCTTCGAGGTGTCCGGAACGGTGGTGGCGCTGGGTGCCGGCGTGACGGGCGTCAAAGTGGGCGATCGGGTCGCGACATTTCCGGAGAAGGGCGGCGCCTATGCCGAGAAATGCGTCGCGTCCGCCAAGGGGCTCATCAAGCTGCCCGCCGCGGTCCCGCTCGATGTCGGCGCGGCCTTTCCCATCCAGGCTCTCACCGCCTGGCACATGATGTGGACGATCTATGGCGGCATCGGTCCGGGGGAGACGGTGCTGGTCAATGCGATCGGCGGCGGTGTCGGGCTGATGTGCACCCAGCTTGCGGTGCGCGCCGGCGCGCGCGTCATCGGCACGACCGGCACGCCGGGCAAGGAAGCCAGGGCGCTGGCCTTCGGCGCCTCGCGCGTCGTCGTGACATCGCAGGAGGATTTCGAACGGGCAGTGCTCGACTTCACCGACGGCAAGGGCGTCGATCTCGCGATCGATTCCTATGGCGCAACCATGCTCGACCGAACCTTCGGCGTGGTGAAGATGCTGGGCCATATCATCAGCATCGGCGAGGCCGAGGGCCAGCCCTTCAAGAACATCCGCGAGCGCATCCTGCCGCGCTCGCAGACCTTCACGCGCCTGCATCTCGGCCACATCGACCAGACGTCGCCTGCGTGGCAGGCCGGCATCGATCATGTGCTGTCGGCCCTGTCCGAGGGCTGGCTCAAGGTGCCGATCGAGGGTGTGTTTCCCCTGGCCGAGGCGGCGGAGATGCACCGCCGCCTCGAAGGTCGGGGCGTTGCCGGCAAGCTCTTGCTAAAGGCGGCCGGCTGACGCGCACTACCGATCCAGCCAGACGTCCTCGAAGCGCCAGTTGTTGTAGATGCTGTTGATGTGCAGCGTGACGTTCTTGACCTGCGGCTGCCAGCATCCGGCGACGCGGCCGTGGCTGATGATCGGCCGGGCCACGTCCTCCTGGAGCTTGCGGTCGATCTCCCAGACCATTTCCTGCCGCTTCCTGCGGTCGGTCTCGCGCGACTGCGCCTCGAAGAGCTTGGTCATCTCCGGGTTGCAGTAGTTGTTGTAGTTGCGCAGCGAGCCGCAGGCATAGCCCTCGAACAGGGTCACGTCCGGATCGTCGACCGCGCTGCCGGTGAGGTTGAGTGCGACGACGTAGTCCTTCTTGAAGACGCGGTTGTAGTAGACGCTGGTGTCGATGATCTCGAGTTCGGCGTCGATCCAGATCTGCTTGAGCTGGTCGATGAGGATCACCGCCGGGTCCTTGAAGGTGGCGATGTTGCGCGTGCTGACCTTGAGCTTGAGGCGCTTGTCGGGACCATAGCCCGCCTCCTTCATCAGGGCGCGCGCCTCTTCGCGGGACTTTTCCACGTCACCATAACCGATCAGCCCCTTCAGCTTCTCCTCCGGTAGACCCCAGACTCCCTCGGGTGGGGGAAGGAGGGCACCGCCCATCTTGCCTTCGCCTTCGCTCAGGATCCTGATGAAGGCGTCCCGGTCGAGGGTCAGCGCCATGGCACGGCGAACCTTCGGATTGTCGAACGGCGCGACCTCGCGGTTGACGATCAGGTTGGTGCTGACGCCGCTCTCGCGCATGGTGCACTGCGCCTGCGGCGCGTCGCGCTTGATGTTCTTCAGCAACGGCACGGTGACGTCTGACGGGAAGGTCATGTCGAACTTGCCGGCGACGAACGACAGCATGCGCGTCGAGCGGTCGGGGATGATCGAAAACTCGATGGCGTCGAGATAGGGGCGCCCCGGCTTCCAGTAGTCCTGGTTCTTCACCAGCTTGATGCCCTCGTTCATCCGGAATTCGGCCAGCTTGAAGGGGCCGGTGCCGACCGGTTTGCGCCGCATGTCGGCGGCCGGGACGTGGCAGGGATAGATCGGCGTGTAGCCGGAGGCGAGCAGGGCGAGCAGCGAGGGCTGCGGCCGCTTGAGGTGGAAGGTGACTTCCGACGGGCTGTCCGCCGTCACCTTCTCGACATTGCCGTACCAGGCGCTGCGTGGATTGCGGCGCAGCTTATCCGGCGAGAGGATAAGATCGAAGGTGCAGGCGACGTCGGCGGCCGAGAAGGGCTGCCCGTCGTGCCACTTCACGCCGTCGCGGGTCCTGAAGACCAGCTTGCGGCCATCGTCCTTCGTCTCCCAGCTCGTCGCGAGATCGGGCACGATGGTGTCGAGGCTGTTCTTCGGCGCGTTCTGGTCGAAGACGACGAGGTTGTTGTAGATCGACATGAAGGGGACGGCGACCGAGACGGTCGCTTCCTCATGAATGGAGGCGCTGGGCGGCGTGTCCATGTGCTGGATGCGCAGCGTGCCGCCGCTCTTCTGGGCCCATCCGGCGCTGGTCCACCCGATCAGTCCTGCGGCGATGCAGATCGAAACTAAACGCGTCTTGTCGACTTTCATTTTCGTTTCCTCCCGATGACGCTTGCTGTTGATGCTCGTTGGATCTCCATGGGATTGCAGTGCGGCTGAAAGCCTAGACCGCGTGCACTCGGTATGTCGACCTGCTTGCGCGGTCTGCTATCGTCCGCCGCCCTTTGCGAGAAACCCGAGGAGATCCGAAGTGACCAGTGCCCCCCAACGTCTGCGCGCCCTGCTGGCCGAACCCGGCCTCGTCGTCATGCCGGCAGTGTGGGACGGCCTGACCGCCAAGCTGACCTATGGCGAGGGCTTCAAGACGGCGTTCCTGTCGGGTTCGTGCGTCGCCGCCAGCCGTCTCGGCGGCCCGGATCTCGATCTCGTCTCGTTCGGCGAGATGTTCGATTCCTTCAACATGGTGCACGGCGCGGCGCCCGACCTGCTGGTGCTGGCGGACGGCGACCACGGCTACGGCAATGCGATGAACGTGCAGCGCACCGTGAGCGCCTATGGCCGCGCCGGCGCCGCCGCCGTGCTGATCGAGGACAAGATCACGCCGCGCGCGCTCACCGCCGCCGGCAAGCCCTGCCTGCCGCGCGAGGAAGCGCGCATGAAGATCCGCGCCGCCGTCGAGGCTGCGAAGGAGTCGGGTATCCTTGTGCTCGCGCGCACCGATTGCCGCCCGACGCAGGGCATCGACGAGGCCGTGGCCCGCATCGAGATGTATGTCGAGGAGGGGGCCGACATCCTGTTCCTCGACTCGCCCGCCGACGACGAGGAGATCCGGCGCGGCGTTGCCGCTGCCAAGGGCCGTCCGTCCTTCGCCGTGCTGTCGCCCGGCGCACCGCGCGCCACGCCCTCGCAGACCGAAGCGCTCAAGCTCGGCTTCAAGATCGGCACCTATCCGACCGGCATGCTGTCGCCCGCCGCCGCCGGCATGAAGGCGGGCCTCGCCGCACTCAAGGCCGGCGAGGCCGAGAGCAAGGCCGCGCTCTCGCCGGCCGACCTGCGGGCGACGCTGGGCTATGCCGACTACGACACCGCGGCCAAGCCTTTCATCGTGAAGGCCTGACGTTCGTCCAAGTCCTCGGGAGCAGAAAGTCCATGAAGCGCAAAGTCAGCAAGGCGTTCGTCCATCTCGGCGCCTCTTCCATCCATGGCCTCGGCTGCTTCGCCGACATCAATATCAAGAAGGGCGAGCTGGTCCGGGTGTGGGACGGCAAGGACAGCCGCTTCATCCCGCTGGCCAGGGCGCATGCCTCGCCGCAGGTCCAGCTCATCAAGCGCTTCGGTATCCGCAGCGGCGGCGGCTACTGGGCGCCGCTCGACTTCCTGCGGATCTCGACCGGCTGGTACATGAACCACTCCGCCGATCCCAACATCGGCTCCGACGATGGCGACGTGACCTATTACGCGCTGCGCGACATCAAGGCCGGCGAGGAGCTCGTCATGGACTACCGTCTCATGGATGAGCGTCACGACAATCTCCATCGCGACGAGGTCGTGCCGGCGACGTCGCGCACGAAGCGTCGCCGCAAGTAGGCATTTGCCTGATCGATCCGGCGGCAACCGAAGTTACTGCCGGGCCGTTCGCATCCTCGTTCAGCAACGAGGAGAACCCCATGGCTGCCGATCCAGATCCCAGGCCCCGGGACCGATCCACCGGCGATATCGAGCGTGACACCGGCACCGGTGAGACGGTGCGCCCGCGCGATCACGACACCAGCCGCACCGTCGAGCCCGAAGACGAGGATCGCCGCGTGCGTCCCGGCGAACGCCGCCCGCCCGGGACGATGCCCTGACCGGCGGGACGGGGCTACCCGGCCGGCTCAGCGCTTGCGGACGAACTCGGCGCGCAGGACCAGGCCCTTGATGGTGTCGTGGCGGCAGTCGATCTCCTGGGCGTCGCCGGTGAGGCGGATGGTCTTGATGACCGTGCCGCGTTGCAGCGTCTGGTTGGCGCCCTTCACCTTGAGATCCTTGACCAGGATGACGCTGTCGCCGTCGGCCAGCAGGTTGCCGACCGAATCGCGCACCTCGACGCCTCGCACAGCTTCCTCGGCCGCTGCCTTCTTCGCGGCTGCTTCCGCGGCAGGCATCCATTCGCCGCTAGCTTCGTCGTAGACATAGTCGTCGTCGGTGTCGGCCATCTGCGCCTCGGCTCCTGCAAGCGAGCGCTCTACAAGCCGGGCACGGCCGTCGCAACACGGCGCATTGTCTCGTCACGCGGTCGCTAGACGGACTGTTTCAGGATCCAGTCCCGTGCCGGGCCCGCTTGCTGGAAGACGCGCATCGGGCGGTTCGCGGCCGCCAGCATGCCGAGGATGCGCGCGACCATGTCGATCTTGTCCTCGGATAGGACGACGGCCAGCGGACCGACGGGGCGAATGTTATGCGCTGACCTCATGCGCACCCCCACCGCCAGAATGTTGTCGGCCCCCATCCTGGTATCGGCGCTGCTTCCGTCGAACAGCTTGCGATAGGCATACAGTTCGGCGTTGTCGATCACGTCCAGATAGGCCTCGAACTCGGGCCGCGTGACGTCGCCCTCGGCGACAACGGTCATGAGCTGATGCTTCGAATCTATGGTCCAGTGAACCGGCATGGCCCAAATCTGCCAGCGACCCTGCTCTAGTGCCAGAGATGCGAAAGGAGGGGGTGACGCTGCCGGACGGCAGGCTTATTGCTGACCGGTTATTTTCGTGGGAGCGCCAACCAGTGACCTCGCATGAGGCTGGCCCGTCGGATCCAGCCGCCTCGGTGTCCGAGCCGATCCGTTTCGATGGAAGGCGCCTGCGCAGCGAGCGCACGCGCCATCTGATCATCGAGGCCTATCTGATGCTTCTGCAGGAGCATGCTCGCATGCCGACTGCAGCGGAAATCGCGGCGCGGGCAGGCTATTCGGTTCGCTCGATTTTCGAGCGTTTCACCGACCTGGAGGCTCTCAGCCTCGCCACCGCCGATTATGCCATTGCGCTGGGGCAGGCCGAGGCCGAGCCCCGGGATGTCGGCGGCGATCGGGCCGCGCGCATTCGTTCGCATGTGCATACGCGCGCCCAGGCCTGCGAGAAGTGGCTTCCGTTGTGGCGGATTCTCACGGCCAAGCCGGTGGAAGAGCAGTTGCCCGATATCCGGGCGCGCGTGCTGGCCGTGCGGCGGGCCAACGTCGAGCGGCTTGAGCTGATGTACCGGCCCGAACTCAGCGCCCTCGATCCCAAGGCGCGGGAGACCCTTGTCCTCGCCCTGGCGACCCTCACCAGTTTCGAGAGCTGGGGAGCCCTGAGGGACGACTTCGGCTTGCCTTGGGACTCCGCTCTCGATGTCTGGGCGTCGGCCATCGACAGGATGTTGCCGTCGATCTCCTGAAGACGCGGCGGCTCAGGCCTCCAGCGCCGCCAGATAGGCTTCCGCGCGCGCCGTATCCTGCGGTCCTCCGGTGAATCCCACGTACCCATCGGGCCGGATGAGGCGC
>JAKFVZ010000780.1 GCA_021732965.1 Reyranella sp. | reverse complement strand
CCGAGGCCGGATGCGAGATCGTAGCCGGGGCCCGCCGAGTAGCCGGCGCCCGTCGGGGTGATGTATTCGGGCGAGCCGGAGCCGCCAGGGGGCATGGCCTCGTACACGTCGCCGCCCATGACGAACGACGAGGTATTGTTGCCGATCGTGACGTAGTTGAACGATGCCGGCGCGACCGCGGCGGCGATGTACAACAGGTCCGTCATGTAGCCGAGATCGGGCAGGTGCTGGTCGTGGAAGACGGCGTTGATCTGGACGGCGAGCGATGCCCAGAGCGGCGTCGCGGCGCTGGTGCCGCCATCGCCACGCGTCGGGTCGGACGAAAGATCCGGCTGCGGGACCACATAATCCATGTTGCCGCTCGCCAGCCCCGACACATCGGGCACGCCCCGTCCGGTTGCATGCGCCGCATCGGTCGTGACGGGTGGCAGGAAGGGCAGCAGCGCGTTCTGGTACCAGGGCGTGGGCTGTGTGTAATCGACGCCACCGTTGCCCGATTCGTTGCCGAGATAGCTGGGATCGAGCAGGCCGTCCTTGAGCTTGTAGCGATTCCAGATCGCCTCGGAGAACCAGTCCTGGTCGGTGGCGAGGGTCGGCATCACCGAAAGCCCGCCGGCGACGAGTTGCCAGAGGACCGCCGGGTCGCCTTCCAATGCCGGGAGCACATAGTTGGTGTAAGCGGAGTCGCCGCCATTCAGCGTCGGATCGGCCGCCGCCATGGCGCCGGTGCTGATCGACGTTCCGCCGACGATGATGGTGTATTCGCTGGCGCGCGAGTTGGCGGTATTCGTGAGGCCGTTGCCGGTCGAATAGCTCGAACCGCCGTCGCCGCTCGACTGGAACACGGTTATGTTGCGCAGCGCTGCGTCGACCATGAGTTCGCGTGCGGCCCACAGGAAGGGCGAATCGGCACCGGGCTGCGACGAGCCGAACCTGAAGGACGACGACACCACGGCGGCATGGTCGGCATCGAAGAACGCCGACTGATAGGCGGTGTAGGCCGAGGAGGCCGCATTGTCCTGGTTTCCCGAGCCGGCGTAGAGCACGAGCGTGCTGGTCGGATTGATCGCCGTGGCCACGCCGACATCGAGCGCGCGTTCCGTGGTGTCGGTCTCGCGGGTGCCGCCATTCTGCTGCCCCAGAACCCTGGCCCCGGTCGGCACGCCGATCGACGTGCGGTATTCGTCGAGCAGCGTATCGAACGATCCGGCGCCGAACGTGTCGGCCCCCATGCCCGGCTCGATCAGCCCGATCTTGCCGGTCTGAACGGTCTGCCCGATGAGGGGGAAATTGTAGAACGCCGCGATGTCCTGCGGATTATAGGGATTGGGCGCACCGTCCGTGTCGTTGCCTGCGCCCTGGCGCCCGTCCGTGAGTGGGGCGCCCTGGGCCATGCTGCCATCGGGCAGGACCTTGTGCGGCAGGTCGATCCCCGCGAGCTGGACGTCGCCGTAGTCGATGTCGAACGACAGGCCCTTCACCGTGCCGAGATCCGCGACCTTCGAGTTGAGCGCGAGGTTGCCCTGCCAGTAGATCGCGCCGCTGTCGCCTTCCCGGTAGAGCAACTCCTGTCCGAACAGCTTCTCGAAATCCTGGGCCGAGAGCTTGACCCAGGCGGTGCGCGATTCGTGCCCGGATTCGTAAGCCGGGTTGGTCGACAGATGAATGTCCAGCTCGCCCAGGGCGCTGATGAGATCCTGGTACGATTCCTCGCTGGCGCCGTAGTAGCTGAACGGGTCGTCGCCCAGCGCGGCGAGCGCCTTCTGGCGCGCGCCCCAGTCGGCCTGCAGCATGCTGGTCGGATCGTGCGCCCGCTCGAGCACGATGCCGACATTGATATGGCCCGTGAACGCCGTCGTGCCGGTGGGCATGTAGCTCGGATCGGGATAACCGGTGCCGAAATAGCTGTTGTAGTCGTAGAACGACCAGCCATTGGGCTCGCTCGACGCGAAGGCGATGTCCGACGTCGTGAGCGCATTGGCGCCGGTGAAGGAGATCGCGAGGTCGGTGGCGGGGTTGAAGTCACCCGACGTCATCTTGAGATAGAGCACCGTATCGGTGGCATTGGACTGGATCAGCGCATGGCTGCTCGTGAGGCCGAACGCCGAGACGTCGATCTTGTCGATGCCGCTTCGGAAACCCGAGATCGTATCGTAGCCGGTCACCAGGTTGCTGTCGGCGTAGCTCGCATAGACGAAGGTGTCGGCACCGGTGCCGGTATAGAGACGGTCGCCGCCGCCGCTGCCCTGGATGACGCTGAGGCCAGCCCCGGCCTGGATGATGTCGACGCCTGCGGTGCCGTTGACGTTGGGCACGTTCACGATCGAGTCGATGAACGTATAGGTGCCGTTGTCGATGATGTAGGCGTTGTGGCCGTTCAACAGGTCGACGTAGACGCCGCGCCCGGCGCCGGTCACCGCCGCATAGTCGACCGTGTTGTTCGTGAAGCCGTTGGCGGGAACGGCCGCCGCGCCGCCCCAGATCTGGTTATAGGTCGCGTCGCCCGACAGGAAGACATTGGTGCCCTGGCCGCCGTAAAGCGCGTTGCTGCCGCCCTTCCCATCCAGGGTCGTGACGATGCCGTAGCCGACATACTTCGTCTGGTTGGCAATGAGTACGTCGTCGCCCGCGCCACCGATCAGCTGGCCGCCGTTCAGCGCGCCGACGATGACGGACCCCGCGGAGCCTGCCGTGATCGAGGCGCCATTGGGACTGGCGCCGTCGTAGATCCAGCCGGACGTGGAATCGAAGATTTGGCCGGCGCCGTTGCCCAGTTGCACGTCGCCGTTGATGGTGCCGGCATTGCCGACGAAAGCGCCGTCGCCGTCGCCCAGCGCGATGCCGCCCATGGTGCCGTAGTTCAGCGCGTAGGCATGGTCGCCGTCGCCCCAGACCAGGGCCCCCATGATGCCGCGATTGAGAAACTGGCCGTTGTCGCCGTCGCCGAACGTGACGGAGCCGGCGCTGCCCAGGGCGGCTCCCGTCAGCCGGCCGGCGGACTGGTTGACGAAGGAAGCGCCATCGCCGTCGCCGAGAACGAGGTTCCCATTGATGAGGCCGCCATTGTCGACTTGCTCGGCAATCAGGCTGCCCTCGGCGCTGTAGCCGCCCACGATCACGCCGTCAGCGCCATTGATCAGGGAAAAGAGGGACGTCGAGGACACGGTTCCCAACTGGGTGATCGCGCTGCCGCCCGACGTCACGAGCCCGTTATTCACGACTTGCCCGGCGCCATCGACGCGGATGGCGATGCTCGCGCCTTCAATGATGCCGTCGTTCTGGATGTCCACCTCACCCCCGACACCGGTGGCGACGACCTCGATGGCGGGGCCGGTGGTCGACCCGATGGTACCTGCCGCAAAGTTCAGGATGGTGGTCGTCTGGTCGGCCGCGCCCAACGAGATACCGGCATCGTGGCCGATGACTTCGCCGTTGTTCTGGACCGTGCCGCCGCCAGGGCCTGTCACGCCGACGAAACCGGTGCCGGTCGCGTAGATGTACACGCCCAACGGAATGATGAGTTCGTCGTCGGTCCCCGGGAAAACGAAGCCGTTGCTCGTCGCCGTATTGGTGTTCGTCGCGATAAAGGTCGCCATCTCACTTCCGTCCCGAATGCGCTCGCTGAAATCCTATAGCGGCGGCAGAGAATTTGTCCGGAAGCGAGGATTCCAGCCATAAAAAATCAGCGTGGTTTCGAAAAAATCCGCCACCCGGACCTCGCTGAACCTCAAGCGATGAAGCGAGCTCCGGCGATGCCCTCCAGCATCGTCGCGACAGCCTCCGCCCCCGGGTCGGGAATGCCCGCGAGATGCGAAGACGAGACATGGCTCGAGCGGCCGGCACGGGCCGACTTCATCCGCGCGGTTGCATCGGCGCCGGCACGTGCGGCTTTCGCGGCGGCGTCGAGACCGCCCGGCAGGGCCTCGAGCGCGGGCGCGAGCGCATCGATCATGGTGCGGTCGCCCAGTTTGGCGCCGCCATGGGCCATCATCTTCGCAAGCCCTGCCGACAGGGCATCCTGCCAGCCGGCGCCTGCCGCGGCGGACTGGCTGGCCGCCGAAAAGAAGATGGCGAGCAACACGCCCGACGACCCGCCCATGGAGCGGGAGAGCGCCTCGCTCGTTGCCGCGAAGAAGAGGTCGAGCCTGGCGAGCGGCATCAGCGGCAGCGCCGTCTGCAGGTGACGCGCCGCCGTCGCGACGGTCGAGCCGGTATCTCCATCGCCCACCTTGGCATCTAGCGCGTTCAGTTTGCCCTCGGCGGCCATGAGGACGCCGCAGGCCCGGCTGACCAGCGCGCTCAGCGCCGGGTTCCGGCTCGCCCGGATGGGCTTGCCTTTCGTCTCCCGCGGCAGCTTCACGAGCCTGGGCTTCACGTGCGTGCGGATCGGCGGCCAGACCAGCGGGCTCGCCGGCGAGAGCAGGGCCTTCTCGAAATCGGGCGTCAGGGGAAGAAGGCTCAGGGAAAAGCCGTGCATGTCGAGAGACGACACCAGAGTGGCGGGGCCCAGCACGAGTTTCACTTTCGCGGCCCGGCGGCTGGCCAGCACCTCGTTGGTGAGCAGGTTCATTTCGAGCGCCGTGGTGGAGCCGAGGTTGTTGACCAGCAGCGCGTAGGCGCGCGCTGGTTTCGCCGCGGCGAAGAGGCGTTCGACGAGCAGCCGCGCCGCCTGGCGCGCGCTCTCGAAATTCACCAGGTCGATGCCCGGCTCGCCGTGGATGCCGAGGCCGAGTTCGGCCTTGCCGGCGGGAACACGGTCCTCGCGGCCGATGCCGGGGAGGGTGCAGGAGGATAGTGAGATGCCGAGGGAGACCAGGCCTTCGGCAGCCTTGCGGGCCATGGCCGCGACCGTCTTCAGGTCCGCTCCCTTCTCGGCGAAGTGGCCGGCGATCTTTTCCACGAACATCACGCCGGCGATGCCGCGCGGCTGGGGGCTATCCGGCAGGGCGATGTCGTCCTTCACGATCACGACCTCGACCTTCCGGCCGAGTGTTCGGGCGCGTTCCACCGCGAGGCCGAAGTTCAGCCGGTCGCCGGTATAGTTCTTGATGATGACGAGGCAGCCGCGCTTGCCGGTCACCGCCATGATCGCGGCGAACACGGCGTCGATCGACGGCGAGGCGAAGACCTCGCCGCAGACCGCGGCGGTCAGCATGCCCTTGCCGACGAAGCAGGCGTGCGCCGGTTCGTGACCCGAACCGCCGCCCGCGACGATGGCCACGCGGCCGGGCCTGTGGTCCGTGCGGAGCACGACCTTGATGCCGGGATACCCGTCGAGGCGCGCCAGATTGGCGCCGCCGCTGCTGCGCAGGAGCCCGTCGATCGCGTCGACGACGAGGCTGTCCTTCGCGTTGATGAATTGCATGCTTCCTCTTCCGGTCCGGCTCCCCGTCGATGATGGGCGCGCGCTCGTTCCGGGGCAACACGGCGGGCGGGAAGACATCGCTTCCGGCTTGTGCGTTCGCTGTCTATCGTGATGCCCGGAAGCGAAAGAAGGAAAAGTCATGGGCGAGGAGATCAGGCTGGCGGCAGCCGACGGCGGACAGTTTGCGGCATACCTGGCGTTGCCCGCGCGATTGCCGGCGCCGGCTCTGGTCGTGCTACCGGAAGTATTCAACACAAATCCGCACATCCGTTCGGTGGCCGACGGCTACGCCGCCGACGGTTTCATCGCGCTGGCGCCGGACGTTTTCTGGCGACAGGAGGCGGGTTGCTATCTTCCCTATACCGATGAGGGCCGCGCCAAGGCCCGCGCGCTGTGGGCCGAACTGGATACCGATCAATTCGCCCGCGACCTCGGCGACATCGTGGCGTTCCTGCGCGCGCGTCCGGACTGCACCGGCAAGGTCGGTGTGATGGGCTTCTGTCTCGGCGGCAAGTTCGCCTATCTCGCGAGCACCCGCCTGCCGGTCGACGCCGCCGTGAGCTACTACGGCGTCCATATCGACCAGCATCTCGACGAGGCCGGCAAGCGGGGATGCCCGATCCTGATGCAGTTCGCCAGCGATGATCCGCACGTCCCCGAGGCCACGGTGGCGGCGATTCGAGCGCGCATGGGCGGCGAGGCGGGAGTCGACATCCACGTCTATCCGGGCACGGAGCACGGCTTCAACCGCCAGGGCTACCCACCCTTCAACGAAGACGCCGCCCGCGAGGCCCGTCGCCGGACCGTGGCTCTCCTGCGCGATTGCCTTGCCTGACGGTCGATCCCGTCAGGCTGCCGGTCGGCGCACCAGCGTCCACCAGCCCAGCAGACCGACGATGCCGGTCACGGCGACGCCGATGCCGATGTTCATCTGCGTGTCGTGCGGCACGTAGCCGACCAGCAGGGTCAGCACCGCGGCGGTGATCATCTGCACGAAGCCCATGAGCGCCGAGGCCGCGCCGACGCGGGTGGCGGGCACGGCGGAGAGCGCGTTCGCCATCGCGTTGGGCATGTTGAGGCCGTTGCCCCAGCCCATCAGCACCAGCGGTAAGATCAGCGCCAGCGGCGTGACGTAGCCCAGGGCGGCCGTCGCGATCATCGCCACGGCGCCGAGGGTGAGGATGCCCTGGCCCACCGGGATCAGGAGCAGGCTTTTCACCCGGCCCTGCAGGCGGCTCGATACCAGGCTGCCGAGGACGAAGTTGCCCGCCCAGGCCAGCGTGAACCAGCCGAACAGTTCGGCGCTCACGCCCATCACCTGGATCAGCAGGATGGGGCCGCCCGAGAAGAAGACATTGAAGCCGGCCGAAGCGCAGGTCGTCGCGATCATGAGACCGAGGAACCGGCGCTCCCGCAGCACTGCGCTGAAGCCATCGATATAGTCGCGAACCACGCCCGTCGTGCGCGGTGCCGCCTTCGGTGCGGTCTCGCCGAGGATGCGCCAGACGAAGACCAGAACGGCGAATCCGCAGGCGGCCGTGAACCAGAAATTGCTGCGCCAGCCGAAGAAGCCGAGCAGTTGCCCGCCCAGCAGCGGCGAGAGCGCCGGCGCAAGCGCCATGGAAGAGGCCATGTAGCCCATCGCGCGCGGCGCATCGGGACCGGTCCGGCTGTCGCGGACGATGGCGCGGCCCAGCACCACGCCACCGCAGGCGCCGCAGGCCTGAACAAGGCGCGAGGCGATCAGCGTCTCGATCGTCGGGCTCAGCGCGCAACAGACGCTGCCCACGGTGAACACGACGAGGCTGGCCAGCAGGAGCGGGCGGCGGCCCATATTGTCCGAGAGCGGGCCCACGGCCAGCTGGGCGAAGGCGAATGCAAACAGGTAGATCGACAGCGTCAGCTGGGCGGTGCCGTAGGAGACGCCGAGGTCGCCCGCGATGGTCGGCAGCGACGGCAGGAAGATGGTCAGTGCCATCTGCGAGCACACGGTGGCGCTCATCAGCAGCCAGATCGGCGGTTTGGTCGTGCGCATGCGCGGCTGTTTCACATATCCGCGGAAGGCGGAGAGGCGCGCTCATAGCAGCCTTCGGCGGCCATACCAATCAGGTGGTCGGCAGGCGTCCCTGAACCACCAGACGGCCATCGGACATGCGTTGCATGACCACGATCTCGCCGCTGCCGGGAAAGATTTCGCTGAGCGCGGTGACCACGACCTGATGGGTGACGAACACCGTCGGTCTCGCGAGACCGAGTTGTCCGATCCATTGCCGCAGCGCCTCGATCTGGAGGGCCTCGCGTGAGCGGTCCTGGAAGAAGGAGTTGAGCAGCGGCTGCTGTCGCGTCTCGCCCAGCCTCATCAGGGAGGCGGTCTCGAGGCAGCGGCACCATTGGCTGGAATGGACATCCGCAGCGGCGATGCCGTTGGTGCGGAAGAGGTCGCCGATGCGGACGGCCTGCGCCCGGCCCTCTGCCGAAAGGTTGCGCTGGGTCGCGCAGTCGTCGAGACGGAAGCCCGGAGGGTCGTTCGTGCCGGGCGCCAGCGCATGGCGGATCAGGGCAAAGGACCCGGGCTGGCGCAGAGCGGCCCACGAACCACCCTGGGCGATCGCGGACCGTGCCCCGGTTCCGGCCGGCAGGGCCAGTAGCCCTGCCAGGACGGTACGGCGCGAGGACCCCGGGGAGCCGGCGGGCATGACCGGCCTCTTCATGCCGGACCGGATCGAAGCAGGGCTTCCACGACCTCCTGCACGTCGAGCGCTTCGCGGAGCGTGGCTAGATGATGAGGTTTGCCGCGCGCGAGGTTCACCACGCCTTCGAGCTGGCGCTTCAGTGCCAGCGGACGCGCCTGCTCGTTGGCAAGGGCATCGGGCGCGGGCTGCCAGGTTCCGTCAGGCTGGCGGCGCTCCGCGATCGACCAGTCACGCAGCCGCACGGCCCCCCTGTCGCCCTCCAGCATCCAGACATTGTGATCGTCCTTGGAGGTCTCGCCGACGGCGCCCGCGAGCGTCACCGGCAGGTCGCCGGCCTGCAGTGTCGCCTCGATCCGCCGCTCCGACTTGCCATCCTCTGGAAATAC
>JAKFVZ010000774.1 GCA_021732965.1 Reyranella sp. | reverse complement strand
GCGGTGGCCGCGAGCGGTGCTGCGCAGGTGTTCCTGTGCGGCCCGCACATGCAGGCCCTGTGGCAGAAGCTGGCGCCCGCGCAGCGGGGCGTGCACCGGCCGGATTCGGCGGCGCTGGCGGGCGATCTTCCCGCGGTGCTCAGGGCAGGGGATGTGGTCGCAGTGAAGGGTTCGCTGGGATCGAAAATGAAGATCGTCGTGGATGCCATCGTGGCGGCCAGCGGCGGCGGGGCGGGACGCTAGGATGTTCTACAATTTTCTCTATCCGCTGGCGGACCTGTTCACGCCGTTCAACCTGTTCCGCTATTTGACGTTCCGCTCCATCGCGGCCTTCCTCACGGCGCTAGTGCTGAGCTTCCTGATCGGCGGCGCGCTCATCCGCTGGCTGCGCAGCAAGCAGAAGCAGGGACAGCCGATCCGCGACGATGGTCCGGCCAGCCACCTGATGACCAAGAAGGGCACGCCGACGATGGGCGGGCTGCTGATCCTGATCACGCTGTCCGTTGCCACGCTGCTGTGGGCCGACCTCACCAACCGCTATGTCTGGATCGTGCTGGGCGTCACGCTGGCTTTCGGCGCCGTGGGCTTCTGGGACGACTTCCTGAAGGTCACCAAGCGCAACACCAAGGGCGTGCCAGGCAAAATCAAGCTCGCGCTCACGGTCGGCGCCTCGGCCATCGCGGTCTACCTGATCGCCCAGGCCTCGCCGGCGCCGCTGCGCTACCAGCTCGCCGTGCCGTTCCTCAAGGACGTGCTGATCCCGCTGGGCATCGTCGGCTTCATCGGCTTCGGCGTCCTGGTGATCGCCGGCACCTCGAACGCGGTGAACCTGACCGACGGCCTGGACGGGCTCGCCATCGGCCCGGTCATCATGGCCTCTGCCGTGTTCGGTCTGATTGCCTACGTCGTCGGCAACACGATCCTCACCAACTACCTCTACCTCCATCACGTGCCGCGTTCGGGCGAACTCGCCGTGCTGCTGGCGGCGCTGGTGGGCGCGGGCCTCGGCTTCCTCTGGTTCAACGCACCGCCCGCGATGGTGTTCATGGGCGATACCGGCTCGCTTGCCATCGGCGGCGCGCTGGGAGCGGTCGCGGTCGTCACCAAGCACGAGATCGTGCTGTCGATCGTGGGTGGCCTGTTCGTGCTCGAAACGGTCTCGGTGATCGTGCAGGTGCTCTCCTACAAATGGACCGGCAAGCGGGTCTTCCGAATGGCGCCGCTGCATCATCATTTCGAGCAGAAGGGATGGGCCGAGCCCACCATCGTCTTCCGCTTCTGGATCATCGCGGCCATCCTGGCGATGGCCGGCCTCGCCACCCTGAAGCTCCGGTGAGCGCATGATCGATCTCGCCGTCCTCAAGGGTTCGTCGTTCGTCGTGCTGGGGCTCGCGCGCTCCGGCCTGGCGACCGTGCGCGCCCTGCGGGCAGCCGCGATCGATTGCGTCGCCTGGGACGACAACGCGGCGTCGCGCGACGCGGCTGTGCAGGCCGGTGCCCGCGTGGCCGATCCGGCCACCATCGACTGGTCAGGCGTCACGGCTCTGGTGATCAGCCCCGGCATCCCGAGCACCCTGCCGGTGCCGCATCCGGTCGCGGTCGCGGCGCGGGCGGCGGGCAAGCCGATCATCTGCGACGTCGAGCTGCTGGCCCGGGCCCAGCCCGAGGCGACGTTCGTCGCCATCACCGGTACCAACGGCAAGTCGACGACGACGGCGCTGATCGGCCACATCCTCCAGCAGGCGGGCCTGCGCTGCCAGGTCGGCGGCAATATCGGCCGCGGCGCGCTCGATCTCGATCCGCTCGGCAAGGGCGGGCTCTACGTGCTGGAACTGTCGTCCTACCAGCTCGAACTGCTGCAGACCTTCCACGCCGACATCGCGGTCTGGCTCAACATCACGCCCGACCACATCGACCGGCACGGCGACATCCCGGGCTACGTGGCGGCCAAGAAGAACATCTTCCAGCGCCAGCGTGCCGGCGACTGCGCCGTGATCGGTATCGAGGACGAGCCTTCGCGCGAGGTCGAGCGCGAGATCGCGGCGCGTCCCGGCATCGCCTGCATTCCGGTGGCGCTCGACCGGCCGGTGGCCAACGGGATTTCCTACCGCGCCGGAGTGCTGGTCGATGCCGATGGCTACACGGTCGACTTTTCCGACGTCCTGACCCTGCCCGGCGATCACAACGGCCAGAACGCAGCCTGTGCCTGGGCCGTCTGCCGATGGCTCGACCTGCCGCGCGAAGCGATCGTGGCGGGAATGAAGACCTATGCCGGCCTGCCGCACCGCCAGGAGCGCGTCGCTGCAGTGGGCAACATCGTCTACATCAACGACAGCAAGGCCACGAACGCCGACGCCACGGCGCGTGCCCTGTCGAGCTACGACGACATCTACTGGATCCTGGGTGGTCAGGCGAAGGAGGGCGGCGTCGCGCCGCTCGCTTCGTACTTCGACCGCATCCGTCATGCCTTCCTGATCGGCGAGGCGACGGAGCTGTTCGCCGGTCAGCTCGAGGGAAAGCTGCCTTACAGCCGCTGCGGCGACCTGCAGTCGGCGCTCGACGCCGCGCATGCGCTGGCGCAGCGCGAGGCGCAGGGGGAGGGCAAAGGGCCGGCCGTCGTGCTGCTCTCGCCCGCCTGCGCGTCGTGGGACCAGTGGAAGAGCTACGAGCATCGGGGGGATGCGTTCCGGGCCATGGCGCGGGCGCTGCCGGGCGCTGAGATTTTGGGGAGGGCGGCGTGATCCAGGTTCCGCGCGACGATCGAAGCGTGATCGGACAATGGTGGTGGACCGTCGACCGCTGGTCGCTGGGCGCGATCCTGGCGATCATGGCCTTCGGCGTGATGCTGACGCTGGCCGCGTCGCCGCCGGCCGCCGAGCGCATCGGCGCCGACTCGTTCATCTTCGCCAAGCGGCAGTTCATGTTCCTGCCGCTGGCGCTGCTCGTCATGCTGGGGATCTCGCTTGCTTCGCCGCGGCATGTGCGACGGCTGGCGCTGCTGGTCTTCTGCGGCAGCATCGTGCTCCTGGCGGCCACCTTCGTCATAGGCGTCGAAATCAAGGGTGCGCGGCGCTGGATCTCCGTGCCCGGCCTGTCGAGCCTGCAGCCGTCGGAATTCGTGAAGCCGAGCCTCGCCGTGATCTCGGCCTGGCTGCTGGCGCAGAGCCGCACCGAGCGGCGCGCACCGGGCTACCTGATGTCGACAGTGCTGGTCGGCGGCGTGCTGGCCTTGCTGGTGATGCAGCCCGACCTGGGCATGAGCGTCGTCGTTGCCGCCGTGTGGGGCATCCAGCTCTTCGTCGTCGGCCTGCCGATGTGGGTCGCCGGTTTCGGCGCGATGGCCGGCGCCGCCGGCCTGGTCGGCGCGTACTTCCTGTTCAGCCACGTGCGCAGCCGCTTCGACCGTTTCCTCGACCCGACATCGGGCGACAACTATCAGGTCAACACCTCGCTCGAAGCCTTCATGAACGGCTCGCTGTTCGGCCGCGGTCCCGGCGAGGGCACGGTGAAGGCGCAGCTTCCCGACGCCCATACCGACTTCGTGATGGCCGTCGCCGGCGAGGAGTTCGGCCTCGTCGTCTGCCTGATGATCCTCGCACTCTTCGCCTTCGTGACCTTGCGCTCGATGTCGCGCGCCTCGAAGGAGACCAGCCTGTTCATCACCCTGGCGGCCACCGGCCTTGCGGTGCAGTTCGGGCTGCAGGCGGCCATCAACATGGCCTCGACGATCCAGCTCATCCCGGCCAAGGGCATGACGCTGCCGTTCATCTCCTACGGCGGCTCCTCGGCGCTGGCGATGGCGATCTGCGTCGGGATGCTGCTGTCGCTGACGCGCGAGCATGCCGGCCTGAGAGAGGCCGTCTGATGGCGGCAGTGCGCCCCGTGGTTCTGGCGACCGGCGGCACCGGCGGGCATGTGTTCCCCGCCGAGGCGCTGGCCGGCGAACTCGAGGCGCGCGGCGTGCCGTTCACGCTGGTCACCGATTCGCGGGGCCGCCAGTGGCAGGGCGCGCTGTCGCGCCGGCCGATCCACTATATTCATTCGGCCAGTCCGACCGGCTCCATGGCGAAAAAGGTGCTGGCGTTGTTCTCGCTGGCGCTGGGCCTGTTCGACGCCTGGCGAGCCCTGGGCCGCATCGGGCCGTCCGCCGTGGTCGGCTTCGGCGGCTATGCCTCGGTTCCGACCATGCTCGCGGCCCGCCTGCGCCGCCTGCCGTCCGCGCTGCACGAGCAGAACGCGGTTCTGGGACGCGCCAACCGTCTGGTTCTCAGCGGCGCAAATCGTGTCGGCACCTCGTTCGCCAAGACGCGCTATCTGGAGGACGACAGCCGCGCGCGCCTCGTCGGCAATCCGGTGCGCGAGACGGTGCGCGCCCTCAGGGACCAGCCCTACCGCGCGCCCGGCGAGGGCAGGGTGATCGATCTGCTCGTCTTCGGCGGCAGCCAGGGCGCGGCCTCCTTCGGCGAGGTCATTCCGGAAGCGGTATTGGCCCTGCCCCAGGCGATACGGGCACGGCTGCGCATCGTGCAGCAATGCCGCCCCGAGAGCATCGACCGCGTGCGGACCAGCTACGTGAAGGCGGGCGTCGTGGCCGAACTGGCGCCGTTCTTCCAGGACCTGCCGCGCCGCATCGCATCGGCGCATCTCGTGATCGGCCGCTCCGGTGCCTCGACGGTGGCCGAACTGGCGGCGATCGGCCGGCCGTCGATCCTCGTGCCGTATCCTTACGCCGCGGACGATCATCAGACCGCTAACGCCCGCGCCTTCGAGGCGACGGGGGCCTGCATCGTGATGCCGCACGCCTCATTCACCGCCGACGCGCTGCTGGGCCATCTGATGGCGTTGATCGAGGCGCCCGAGCGCCTTACAGCGATGGCGTCCGCGGCGCATGCCGCCGGCCGTCCCGACGCCGCCGCGCAGCTTGCCGATGTCGTGGGCGAAATGATCTCCCTTCCTCTCTCGCCGTCAGGAGTCGCCGCATGAGGGCGCTGCCGCTCGACCTCGGACTCATCCACTTCGTCGGCATCGGCGGTATCGGCATGTCCGGCATCGCCGAGGTCCTCCACAACCTCGGCTACAAGGTGCAGGGCAGCGACGTCGCCGAGAGCGCCAACACGCGCCGCATCGCCGAGCTCGGCATGAAGGTGATGATCGGCCACCGTGCCGAGAACGTCGGCAGCGCCCAGGTCCTGGTCGTGTCGAGCGCCGTCAAGAAGGACAATCCCGAGGTTCTGGCCGCCCGCACGCGCCACGTGCCGGTCGTGCGCCGCGCCGAGATGCTGGGCGAACTGATGCGCCTGAAATGGTCGATCGCCGTTGGCGGCACGCACGGCAAGACGACGACGACGTCGCTTGTCGCCTCGATGCTCGACGCCGGCGGTCTCGATCCGACCGTCATCAACGGCGGCATCATCAACGCCTACGGCACCAACGCGCGCCTGGGCGACGGCGACTGGATGGTCGTGGAATCCGACGAATCGGATGGCTCGTTCCTGCGCCTGCCGGCCACCATCGCGGTGGTGACCAACGTCGATCCCGAGCATCTCGACCACTACGGCACCTTCGACGCGCTGCGCGACGCCTTCGTCCGCTTCGTCGAGAACATTCCCTTCTACGGTTTCGCCGTGCTTTGTTCGGATCATCCCGAGGTCCAGGCGCTGATCCCGCGTGTCGCCGACCGGCGCATCGTCACCTACGGAATCGGCGCCAATGCCGATGTGCGCGCCATCAACCTCAAGCTCGACCGCGGCGGCGCCGACTTCGATGTCATGGTCGAGCATCGCGCCACCAACGAATCGCGCACCATCACCGGAATCAGGCTGCCGATGTTCGGCCAGCACAATGTCCAGAACGCCCTGGCGGCGATCGCCGTCGCGCAGGAGATGGGCCTGCCGGACGACACGATCCGCCGCGCGCTGGCCTCGTTCGCGGGCGTGAAGCGCCGCTTCACCAAGACCGGCGAGGCGCACGGCATCACCGTGATCGACGATTACGGCCATCACCCGGTCGAGATCGCTGCCGTGCTGCGCGCCGCCCGCCAGGCCTATGGCGGCTCTGGACGCGTCATCGCCGTCATGCAGCCGCATCGTTACTCCCGTCTCGGCGCGCTGCGCGCCGAGTTCGCCACCTGCTTCTCCGACGCCGATGCCGTGATCATCGCCGATGTCTATGCCGCCGGCGAAGCGCCGATCGAAGGCGTCAATCGCGACATGCTGGTCGGCCTCGTGCAGCGCGCCGGCCATCGCGACGTGGCGCCGCTTGGCGGACCGGGCGATCTGCCCGAACTGGTCTGGCAAACGGCGCGTCCGGGCGATGTCGTGGTCTGCCTCGGCGCCGGCAACATCACGGCCTGGGCGCATGCGCTGCCCGGCCAGATCCAGCAGCTCGCGGCCGAGAAGGCCGGCCCGCGCGCCATCGCCAACGATTCCGGCCCCCAGAGCGGCTCGGCTGCATGATGGCTCTCGCGACCTCGACCTCCCACCTGATCGACCGGCTGCCCAGGCCGCGCGGACGGCTGACCGCCGACGCAGCCCTTGGTCCGCAGACCTGGTTTCGCGCAGGTGGTCCGGCCGAGGTCCTGTTCCGGCCCGCCGACGTCGAGGATCTTGCGAGCTTCATGGCAGGCCTGCCATCCGACGTGCCGGTCACGGTGCTGGGCGTCAGCTCCAACATCCTCGTGCGCGACGGCGGTGTGAGGGGCGTGGTCGTCCGCCTGATGCGCGGTTTCACCGGCATCTCGGTCGAAGGCAACGAGGTCGTGGCCGGCGCGGGCGCGCTCGATCTCAACGTCGCGCTGGCTGCCCGCGATCATGCGCTGGCCGGTCTCGAGTTCCTGAGCGGCATTCCCGGCACGATCGGTGGTGCGCTGCGCATGAATGCCGGCGCCTACGAGGGCGACCTGGCGCAGGTTCTTCTGGCGGCCGAGGCGGTCGATCGTGCGGGCAAGGTCCACACGGTGCCGGCCGCCGCCATGGGCTACCGCTATCGCCACAGCGAGGCGCCGTCGGACTGGATTTTCACCTCGGCACGCTTGCGCGGTACGCAAGGCGACCAGCTTGCCATCGCCCGCCGCATTGCCGAGATCGACACCGCCCGCACGGAGTCCCAGCCGCGCAGCCGCACCGGTGGCTCGACCTTCGTCAATCCGCCGGGCCGGCGCGCCTGGGAGCTGATCGACGAGGCCGGGTGCCGCGGGCTGCGCATCGGCGAGGCGCAGGTGTCCGAGAAGCATTGCAACTTCCTCATCAATCTCGGCGAGGCCACGGCGACGGACATCGAGGCGCTGGGCGAGCAGGTGCGCCGCCGCGTGCTGGAGAAGACCGGCGTGCAGCTCGAATGGGAAATCCGGCGCATCGGCGAACCGGCGGGGAGAGAATGATGAAGCGCGTCGCGGTCCTGATGGGCGGCTGGTCGCCCGAGCGTGAGGTCTCGCTGGTCAGCGGCAAGGCCTGCGCCGAGGGGCTGCGCGAGGGCGGGCACGAGGTCATCGAATACGACGTGAAGCGTGACTTGCGCGCCCTGGTCGAGTTCCTGCGGCCGGCGGCCGGCGGCGGCCCCGACGTGGTCTTCAATGCCCTGCATGGTCGCTATGGCGAGGACGGCTGCATCCAGGGCGTCCTCGAGATCATGCGGGTGCCCTACACGCATTCCGGTGTGCTGGCTTCGGCCATCGCGATGGACAAGCCGCTGGCCCGGCACATCTTTGCGTCGCTCGGCCTGCGCGTGGCGGAAGGCCGCGTGATCGAGCGCCGCTCGCTCGCCGCCGGCGATCCCATGCCGCGGCCTTATGTGGTAAAGCCCATCGATCAGGGTTCGAGCATCGGTGTCCATATCGTGCGCGACGGCGACAACCTGGCGGCGGTCGAGGCGGCGGAAGCGGCGTTCGGCGAACGCGTGCTGATCGAGAAGTTCGTGCCGGGACGCGAGCTGACCGTCGCCGTGATGGGCGACAGGCCGATTGCCGTCACCGAACTCCGCCCGCGCACCCGCTTCTACGACTACGAAGCCAAGTACACCGACGGAATCACCGAGCATCTCGTGCCGGCGCCGGTGCCCGAAGATGTCTACGAAGCTGCCAAGCAATGGGCGCTCGCCGCGTATCAGGAGCTTGGCTGCAACGGGCTGAGCCGGGCGGACTTCCGCTGGGACGATTCGAAGCCCGGCACCTCCGGTCTCGTCATCCTGGAGCTCAACACCCAGCCGGGCATGACGCCGTTGTCGCTGGCGCCGGAACAGGCCAAGTGGGCCGGCATCTCATGGTCACAGCTCATGACCTGGATGGTCGAGCATGCGAGGCACCCCACGTGAGTGTCGCGAAGAAGACGGCCACGCCCAAGGCCGGCGCCGCGCCGCGCCGCGACTATGACCGGCGCAAGAAGCGCGGACCGATCCGCAAGGCCGCCCGTCCGTTCTGGAAGCAGCCGGTCCTGCTCGGCGCCATCGTGCTGTTGCTGGGC
>JAKFVZ010000775.1 GCA_021732965.1 Reyranella sp. | reverse complement strand
GCCGGTCAGCAGGCCGAAATTCTGGCTCAGCCCTAACAGGCGGGCCGCCCAGGCGCCGAACACGATGGTGCAGCCTACCGCCGCCACCGCGATCACGATCGGCAGCGCGCCGCCCTCGACGAGATTGCCGAGCGTCAGGCGCGCGCCCAGCAGCGCGACGCCGATACGGAGCAGGGTGCGGCCGGCGAATTCGAGGCCGGGCTTCAGCACCGGCCTGGCGGAAAGCGGCTGCAGCGCCATGCCGATCACCAGCGTCAGGATCAGCGGCGGCACCCAGACGGCACCGAAGCGCAGCAGGCTGCGGGTGTCGGCGTAGTAGGCGATGGCGGCAATCACCGCACAGAGAGCGATACCGGGAGCGGAGCGGCGAAGATTGTCGGGAGCCCAGAGCTTGGCGAGGTCGGCGGCGACGGCGCTGTTACGCATCGATCACGGCCACGAGCTGGCCTTCGCCGATTGCCTCGCCTTCGTTGACCTTGATTTCCCGGATGACGCCCGCCTTGGGCGACAGGACGGGGATTTCCATCTTCATCGACTCGAGGATCATGATCTCGCCGTCGGCCTCGACCCGATCTCCGGGCTTGGACTGGATCTTCCAGACATTGCCGGCGATCTCCGACTTCACATTGACGACGGCCATGTCCCAAGTGTCTCCCGTGCAAGCGTTATTCAGCTTTTTCGGCCAGCGCGCGCGTCAGTGCAAGCGCGGAGCCTCCCACACGCGCGCCGAGCCGGTATGCGATGTCATTCACGTCCGAAATCGTGCCGTCCTGCAGGGTAGAACGGCCGTCGCCGATCCGCGCCGACTGCGCAGCGACTGCGATGGCGGCGATGTCTTCCCGTGCGAGTTCGCGCAGGGCCAGCACGCCGCCCCGGTCGGCGCCGAAGCCGGCATCGTTGAACATCAGCAGCAGCGGCCGGATCGGCGCCGTCGCCTTGTAGGAGTTGAGGGCGCCGTGGCTGCCGGTCGCGACGATTCGGCCGCGATCCTCGGGGACCAGCAGCGTGGCGGAGTCCACGCAGGCCGCCCCCTCGATCCTGTACCGGCTCTCGCCCTTGGCGGGCGGCATCGTGTGCGGCCACGACGCCCGCTTCAGCAACTCGGCCGCCTCGCGCGCCGACATTCCCGGGATGACGCCGCAGGCGGCGGCCAACCCGTTGGCCCGGCTGATGATGCCGCGTTCGTGCAGGTCGGCGCCGTCGCCGATGCGCGCGCTGGCCGTGGCGACGGCCGCCATCGCCATGCCGAGCTTGTCGGCATAGGCGAGGCCGCTGACGCCGGCCTCGTCCTTGCCGATGCCGGCATCGTGGTGAATAGCGGCGCGGCAGCCGAATTTGGCCGACATGTAGGCCGCATAAACGGCGGCGTGGCTGCCGCCGATGACGACCGCACCATCCGCCTCGGGCGGCAGCTTGGTCACGCTATCGAAGACGAGGGTGGCGACGCTGGGGGGGACGGGCATCGCGCGAGCCTAGCCGGGAGGCTATACGTCGGCCATGTCTCTGCCGGTGGACAACAAGGTCACGATTTTGGTGCTGCAGCACCCGCAGGAGCAGGATCGCGTGCTGGGGACGGCGCGTCTGCTGGCCGGTTCGCTCACCCATGCCAGGGTCGTGGTCGGCCTGTCGTGGCGCAACCTCGCCCATGCGCTGGGCGAGCCGTCGGAGGCGCGCGACTGGGGCGTGCTCTATCTTGGCTCGACGCAGACGAAGGGACAGGGGCCGCTGGTCGCTGTCGACCGCAACGGCGAGCCATTGCCCGACCAAGCGGCAGCCCGGGCGGGCCTGAAAGGGCTGATCGCGCTCGACGGCAACTGGGCGCAGGCCAAGGCGCTGTGGTGGCGCAACGCCTGGCTGACCAAGCTGCGCCGCTTCGTCGTGGTGCCCGACGGACCCTCGCTCTACGGCGACCTGCGGCGGGAGGCGCGGCCCGATGCGGTGTCGACGCTCGAAGCCGTGGCGCTGTCGCTGCAGGTCCTCGAAGGCGATGCTGCGGTGCGGGAGGAACTCCTCGTGCCGTTTCGAACCCTGCTGGCCAAGGCGCGCCGCGAGGGAGTGCGGGATTCCAAACGGGATCGTCGCGTCCGGCGCTAGCCGCCCCTATACTTTGCGCCATGCTCGACCAGCCGGCGGCCCAACTTCCCGTTTCCCAGCGGACCAATCCGGAACGCTCCTTCACCGAGGAAGTGCGCGCGCTGCGGCTGGGTGAGGGCGAGGTCTTCCGCGGCGAGGGCATCCTCGCGGTCACCAAGGCGATCCTGCAGTCGGGCGTGGCCTATGTCGGCGGCTACCAGGGCGCGCCGGTCTCGCATCTGGTGGACGTTCTGGTCGAATCGCAGGATCTGCTCGACGAGCTCGGTGTCCATCTCGAGACCTGCACCAACGAATCCTCGGCGGCGGCGCTGCTTGGCGCCTCCATCAACTATCCGATCCGCGGCTGCGTTACCTGGAAGTCGATCGTCGGCACCAATGTGGCGGCCGATGCGCTGTCCAACCTCGCTTCGCCGGGCGTGATCGGCGGCGCGCTGATCGTGGTCGGCGAGGATTACGGCGAGGGCGCCTCGGTCATCCAGGAGCGCACCCAGGCCTATGCGTTGAAATCCTCGGTGTGGCTGATGGATCCGCGCCCGTCGCTGCCGACCATCGTGCGCTGCACGGAGAAGGCGTTTGAGCTGTCAGAAGCGACCAACACGCCGGTGATGATGGAACTGCGCATCCGCGCCTGCCACGTCACGGGCGAGTTCTTGGCGAAGGACAACGTCCCGCCGGCGATCTCGCGCAATCACCGGCTGGCCCATCCGGCGGCGCACAATTACGACCGCATCTCGCATCCGCCGTCGACCTATGCGCACGAGAAGATCAAGGTCGAGGTGCGCCAGCCCGCGGCCGAGCGTTTCATCGTCGAGCAGGGCCTGAACGAGCTGCTGCCGGGCGAGCGGTCCGACCTCGGCATCATCGTGCAGGGCGGCATCACCAATGTTCTGGTGCGCGGCCTCGACCGGCTCGAGGTCGAGGGCAAGGTGCCGACGCTGGTCCTCAACGTCACGCATCCGCTGGTGCCCGACCAGATCGTCGACTTCTGCAAGGGCAAGCGCGCCGTGCTGGTCGTGGAGGAGGGCGCGCCCGATTACATCGAGCAGGCGATCCATGCGCTGCTGCGCAAGCGCGACGTCGATACAAAGATCTACGGCAAGGACGTGCTGCCGATGGCCGGCGAGTACACGGCCGAGGTGATCACCGAGGGCCTGCTTAAGTTCTTCGCCCAGTCGGCCAACGACCTCGACATCAGCGGTCCGCGCGAGCGCTTCGAGGCGGCGCGCGCCGGCCGTGCCGAGGCGCAGCGCCTGCTGGGCGGCCCGTTGCCGCTTCGCCCGCCAGGCTTCTGCGTCGGCTGCCCGGAGCGGCCAGTCTTTTCGGCCATCAAGCTGCTCGAACGCGAGGTCGGCAAGGTCCATATTTCGAGCGACATCGGCTGCCATTCCTTCGCGACCCTGGCGCCGTTCAACCTCGGCAATTCGATCCTGGGCTTCGGTATGTCGCTTGCCGCGGCCGGCGCGGTGGCGCCGGTGATGCAGAAGCGCACCATCTCGGTGATGGGCGACGGCGGCTTCTGGCACAACGGGCTGCTGAGCGGGGTTGCCTCGGCGATGTTCAATCGCGGTGACCGGGTGCTGGTCATCATGCAGAACGGCTACACCTCGGCGACCGGCGCGCAGTTCATTCCCAACACGTCGGGCAATCGCCGGGACGGCGAAACGACATCCGACATTTCCGCTACCCTGAAGGCGATGGGCGTCGGCTGGCTGCGCACCATCCACACCTACAACGTCGGCACCATGCTCAAGACGCTGCGCGAGGCGATGAGCACCGATGACAAGGGGCTGAAGGTCATCGTCGCCGACGGCGAATGCCAGCTCGCGCGCCAGCGCCGCATCCGGCCGCAGATCGCCGCCCAGCTGAAGCGTGGCGAGAGGGTCGTGCGGACGCGCTACGGCGTCGACGACGAGGTCTGCACCGGCGACCATTCCTGCATCCGCCTCTCCGGCTGCCCCTCGCTGGTGGTGAAGCCCAGCCCCGATCCGCTGCGCACCGATCCGGTGGCGAGCGTCAACAATGGTTGCGTCGGCTGCGGCCTCTGCGGCGAGGTCGCCGATGCCGCCGTTCTGTGCCCGTCCTTCTACAAGGCCGACATCGTGCAGAACGCGACGTGGTGGGACCGGCTGAAGTGGAAGGTCCGTTCGAAGGTAATTGGAGCGATGGCTGGTGCCTAAGCCTGTCACCATCCTGATCGGCGCACTCGGCGGCGATGGCGGCGGCGTGCTGTGCGACTGGATCGTTTCGGCGGCGCAGAGCCAGGGGCTGGGCGTGCAGGCGACGCAGATACCCGGCGTCGCGCAGCGGACCGGTGCCACGACCTACTACGTCGAGGTGATGCCGGCGGGTGCCGTGCCTCGCACCACCTCCGTGCTGGCGCTGAACCCGGCGATGGGTGAGGTCGATGTCGCGCTGGCGACCGAGCTGCTGGAAGCCGGCCGCATGATCTTCAACGGCTTCGTTACGCCCGACCGCACGACGCTGATCGCCTCTACGCACCGCGTGCTGGCGATCGGCGAGCGCATGGCGATGGGCGACGGCAGTTTCGATGTCGGCCGGCTGCTCCGCGCCGTGAAGGAACGCAGCCGCGCGCAGATCCTGTTCGACATGGACCAGGCCGCCGAGGAATCCGGCGGCGTCATCAACGCCGTCCTGCTGGGCGCGCTGGCCGGGTCGGGCAAGCTGCCGATCCCCGACGGCGCGTTCGAGGCCGCGATCCGCCATGCCGGAAAGTCGGTCGACACCAACCTTGCTGCCTTCGCCTTCGGGCGCGGCCATGCGCGTGGCGAGCTGGAGCAGGCCGTGCGCGAGCATCGCAAGCGGCAGACGGCGGTGCAGGGCGCCGAGGATCTGGTCGAGCGCGCGCGGCGTACGCTCCCCGTTGCCAGCCTCGATATCGTCGAGGAGGGCATCCGCCGCCTCACGGCCTATCAGGACCCGCGCTACGCCGTGCTCTATCTCGACCGGCTTGATGCCATCCACGCGCTGGGCTCGGCCGAGTTGTTACGCGAGGTGGCACGTCATCTCGCAGTGCGCATGTCCTTCGAGGACGTGATCCGCGTCGCCCAGGCCAAGACCTCGGCCGAGCGGGTGGCGCGCGTGCGGGCCGAGGTTCGGGCGAAGGATCACGAGCCGCTGGAGATCACCGAGCACTTCAAGCCAGGCATCGAGGAGATCGCGGCCGTCCTGCCGCCTTCGCTGGCGAAGCGCTTGCTGGGCTGGGGCGAGCGAACCGGGCGGCTGGGAAAGACCTACTTCTCGATGCATGTGCGCACGACGACCATATTCGGCTTCGCTCGGCTACGCCTCGTGGCCGGCCTGCGCTGGTGGCGGCCGCGTACCTCGCGCTACGTCGAGGAGCAGGCCGAGATCGAGCGCTGGCTCGGCCAGATCCGCGCCGCATCGCCTCTCGGCATCGACCTCGCCCGCGAGATCGCGGAATCGGCACGCCTCATCAAGGGCTATGGCGACACGCACAAGCGCGGCCTCGGCAATTATCGCCGCATCGCCGACGAGGTGATCGCGCCGGCCCTGGCGGGCCGCCTGACGCCGCGCGCCGCGGCCGATGCCGTCGCCAACGCGAGGGTGGCGGCGCTGGCCGATCCTGAAGGCGAGTCGCTTTCGAAGACATTGGTTGCCATCGCTTCCGCGACGTCGCCACTCAAGCAGGCAGCGGAATGATCGACGTTGCGGCACTGGCTCGCCGTGACGAGTTCTGCGCGAGCCTCGGCATCCGGTTGGTCGAGGCCTCTCTCGGCCGTGCCGTGACGCGCGTGACGATCGAGCAACGTCATCTCAACTTCAATGGCGTGGGTCATGGTGGCCTGACCTTCACCCTGGCGGATGCCGCCTTCGGCTACGCCTGCAACTCGCAGGGCGTCGTATCGGGCAGTATCGATGCCCACATCGTCTACAGCATGGCGGTGCGCCTGGACGACGTGCTGACCGCGACCGCGGTCGAGATCTCGCGCTCCAGCAAGGCCTCGAACTACCGAATCGACGTCGTCCGCGCCGACGGCAAGCTGGTCGCCGCGATGACCGGTACCGCCCTGATCAGTGGCAAGCCGGTGGTGGTCTGATCGGTGGAGCGCGCCACTCCAGTGGCGCTTATGTCTTGCTTCGACGATCCTTGAGCGCCACTGGAGTGGCGCGCTCCAATGAAGCCTAAGCCGCGCCCTTCAGGATATCCGCCATCTTCTCGCCGACCATGATCGACGGGGCATTGGTGTTGCCCGAAGGCATGGTGGGGAAGATCGAGGCGTCTGCCACGCGCAGGCCCTGGATGCCGTGGACCCTGAGCTTGTCGTCGACCACGGTGTTCTGGCCTTCGGGGCCCATGCGGCAGGTGCCGATCGGGTGATAGGCGGTCTGCGAGTTGTTGCGGATCCAGGTCAGGATCTCCTCGTCGGACTGCACCGACGGGCCGGGCGAGAACTCCTCGTCGCGGTAGGGATCCATGGGCTTCGCATCGACGATGCGGCGCATCATGCGGAAGCCGGCGGTCATCGCATCCTGGTCGATCCTGTCGGCGAGGAAGTTGAAGCGGATCGCCGGATGCGCCTTGGGATCGGCCGAGCGGATGTGGATCGAGCCCAGGCTTTCGGGGCGGAGCTGGTAGCAGGCGATCGTCATCGACGGGAAGTCCTGCAGCTTGCGGGTCTTCGGGTCCTTGATCGAATAGGGCACGAGATGCATCTGCACGTCGGGGGTCTCGAGCTCGGGCCGCGTCTTCAGGAAGCCCAGCAGCGGCGCCGAGGGCAGGCTCATGAAGCCGCCGCCGGTGGCGAGGTATTTCATCATCTGCGTCACGGCGCCGATGCCACGCGCCATGTGATTGTAGGAGACGTTCGCCACTTTCAGGCGCCAGATGATGCGGGCGTTGATGTGGTCGCGGAAATTCTCGCCGACCGCCTTCAGCTCGTGCTTCACCTCGATGCCGTGCTTCTTTAGCAGCTCCGGCTGGCCGATGCCGGAGAGTTCGAGGATCTGCGGGCTGGCGACGCCGCCGGCCGACAGGATCGTCTCCTTCGCTTGGGCCTGTACCGTCTTGCCGTCCTTTTCGTACTCGACGCCGATGCAGCGCTTGCCGTCGAGCAGGACGCGCAGCGTGTGGGCGTTGGTGACGACGTGCAGGTTGGGCCGCTTCATCGCCGGTTCGATGTAGCAGCGCGCCACGCTCATGCGCCGGCCCTTGTAGATCGAGGTCTGCGTCTTCACGACGCCTTCCTGATCCTCGCTGTTGTAGTCCGGGTTGGTCTTGAAGCCGGCGGCCTTGGAGGCTTCGAATAGCGCATCGTAGAGCGGGTTCTGGTCGGGCACGGTCGAGACCTTGAGCGGCCCGTCGGTGCCACGGCCGTTCGAGCCGTCGCCGTCGACGAAGTTTTCCATGCGGGTGAAGAGCGGGGCGACGTCACGCCAGCTCCAGCCGCGGCAGCCCATCTGCGCCCAGGTGTCGAAGTCGAGCGGCTGGCCGCGCACCCAGACCAGGCCGTTGATCGAGCTCGATCCACCCAGGACCTTGCCGCGCGGCACCGGGATCACCCGGTTCGCGGTATTGGGTTCCGGTTCGGACTGGTAGAGCCAGTTGGCGGCGGGGTTGTCGATCAGGAGGCCGAAGGACAGCGGCATGCGGGAGTAGGGATGGCTGGCCGCGCCCGCTTCCAGCAGGAGCACCTTGTTGGTGGGTATCTCGGTCAGCCGCGCGGCCAGGGCGCCGCCCGCCGAACCGGCGCCAACGATGATGTAGTCGTACTCGGCCATTTCCCCGGATCCTTGCGTATTGTTGTCATGCAACCCTAGCGCACCGCCATGCAGATAGCAGGGCCAATCTCGCCTCGACAGGTCTGCGAGCGCATGTTCGGATGAATTGTCGCCGGAGCCGGGGAGCCAGGCGTCTCGCGGTCGGGTGGAAGTAAGACCAAGATGCTGGATTTGGTCCGGGTCGCGCTCAAGCGACCTTATACGTTCGTCGTCATGGCGTTGTTGATCCTGATCGTCGGGCCGCTCGCGGCCCTTCGCACGCCGGTCGACATCTTTCCCGAGATCAGGATTCCCGTCATCGCCGTCGTCTGGCAGTACACCGGCCTGCCGCCTGATCAGATGTCGGGCCGCGTGATGCTGAACTTCCAGCGTGCGCTCACCACCACCGTCAACGATATCGAGCACATCGAGGGCACGTCCTACACCGGCGTCGGCATCGTGAAGATCTTCTTCCAGCCGGGAGTCGACATCAGCATCGCCAACGCCAAGGTCACCGCGATAGCCCAGACCGTGCTGCGGCAGATGCCGCCCAACATCACGCCGCCGCTGATCCTGAACTACAATGCGGCCACGGTGCCGATCATCCAGCTCGCGCTGGCCGGC
>JAKFVZ010000208.1 GCA_021732965.1 Reyranella sp. | reverse complement strand
CCTGTGGCATTGGGCGGAGGCAATTAGTACTCTTCTCCGTCTCCGGAGGAAACGAACATGACAGCGCTCAAGCGCCGGCAGGTCGGAAAAACGAAACTCGAAGTCACCGAGATCGGGCTCGGCGGCGCGCCGATGGGCGGCTTCCGCGCCACCATTTCCGATGCCGAGGCGGTGCAGCTCACCAACGACGGTTACGATGCCGGCATCCGCTACTTCGACACCTCGCCGTTCTACGGCTACGGCCGCAGCGAACTGCGCATGGGCGCGGCGCTGCGCGAAAAGCCGCGCGACAGCTACGTGCTGTCGACCAAGATCGGCCGCATCCTGCATGTGCGCAAGCCGGGCGAGGTGCTGCCGAAGGATTTTCGCGAGAACGGACTGCCGGGCTTCGTGCCGCAGTTCGACTATACCTATGACGGCGTGATGCGCTCGCTGGAGCACTCGCACTTCCGGCTGGGCCTCGACAGGATCGACATCGCGCTGGTCCACGACGTCGATTTCTGGACTATCAAGGATCGCGCCGTCCTCGACGAGCGCTTCAAGACGGTGATGGACTCGGGCTTCCGCGCGCTCGACGAGCTGCGCAAGGCCGGTGTCATCTCCGCGATCGGCGTCGGCATCAACGAGAGCGACACCAGCACGCGCTTTATCAAGGCCGGCGACTTCGACTGCATGCTGCTGGCCGGGCGCTACACCTTGCTCGAACAGGGCGCGCTGGAGGAGTTCCTGCCGGAGTGCACTAGGCGGAACGTCTCGGTGATCCTGGGCGGGCCGTACAATTCGGGCATCCTGACCGGCAACGTGAAGACGGGCGCAACCCACGACTATGTGGCGGCGCCGCAGCACCTCGTCGACAAGGCGCAGAAGATCGAGGCGGTGTGCCAGCGGCACGGCGTGCCGCTCGGCGCCGCGGCGATGCAGTTCCCGCTGTTCCATCCCGCCTTCTGCGCGGTGATTCCCGGCGCGCTCAGCGTCGCCGAGGTGAAGCAGAACGTGGGCTACATGAACGTCAAGATTCCGGTCGAGCTGTGGAGCGAGCTCAAGCGCGAGAAGCTGCTCGACGCCGCCGCGCCGACTCCCAACTGAGGACAATGAAATGAAGATCGTCGACGCGCAGATTCATATCTGGTCGCAGACCGTGACACCGCCCTCGGGCCTGCATCGCAAGGTCGAGAGTTTCACGGCCGAACAGGCATTGAAGGAGATGGACGAGGCCGGCGTCTCCGCCGCGCTGATCCATCCGCCCTACAGCTGGGACCCGACCTCCAACCAGCTCGCCCTCGATGCCGCGAAGAAATATCCCGACCGCTTCGCCGTGATGGGCCAGTTCCCGCTGCAGGATCCCGAGAGCCGCAACCGCATCAAGGGTTGGCGCAGCCAGCCCGGCATGATGGGCCTGCGCTGGGCCCTGTTGCATGCGGACGAACAGAAGTGGCTGACCGACGGTCTGCTGGACTGGGTATGGCCGGCCGCCCAGAAGGAAGGCATTCCGGTCGCGACCATGGGCGGCATCTTCCCCGACAAGTTCCGCGAGATCGCCGAGGCCCATCCCAACCTCAAGATGATCGTCGACCATTGCGGCCTCAACCGCCACGGCCAGGACGAGGAGGCCTTCATCCATCTCGACAAGCTGGTCGCACTCGCCAAACTCCCCAACGTCGCGGTCAAGGCGACCGGCGCGCCGCACTATTCGACCAAGGGCTATCCGTTCAGGAACATCCAGGACGGGCTGCACCGCATCTTCGACGCCTTCGGTCCCAAGCGCTTCTTCTGGGGCACCGACATCACCCGGATGCAGTGCACCTACCGCCAGTGCGTGACCTTCTTCACCGAGGAGCTGCCCTGGCTGAAGGGCCGCGACCTCGAAGACGTGATGGGCCGCGGCCTGTGCGAATGGATCGACTGGAAGCTGAAGTTCGACTGACGCGGCCGCCATCTTGATATATCATGATGAATCAAGATGGAGGGCAGAGATGGCTTCTACCCGAGAGAAATTCGCGACGCAGGTCAATGCCAAGACTCTGGCAGCAGTCCGACGCCTGGCTGAGAAGGAGGGTCGCCAGCTTCAGGCGCTAGTGGATGAAGCCTTGATCGACTTGCTCGAGAAGCGCCGCCTTGGCCGGCCGCGTGGCCACGTGATGGAAGCCTATCAGCGCAGCCATGCGAAGTACGCGGAGCTCTACAAGAAGCTGGCGCAGTGAGGGACTACCTCACGATCGCAGATGTGTTGGCGATTCACGCGGACCAAATCGAGCGATACGGAGGATCAGCGGGCCTGCGTGATCCCGGTCTTCTTGAAGCTGCGCTATTCCGGCCGCAGACTGGCTACTACGCAGACCTTGTCGAAGAAGCGGGCGCACTCTGGGAAAGTCTTTCGCAGAGTCACGCATTCATCGATCGCAATAAGCGCACGGCCTTTGCGGCAGTCTATACTTTCCTTGCCATCAACAATGTCGAATTGGACGTGCCGCCTGTCGAGGCCTACGCTTTCATTTCGAATCTTCACGAAACGGGCAACTTTCGCTTCGATGAACTCGTGAGATGGCTTCGGACAAAAGTCTAAGCCTTCGTCTTCATTGCAGCCGCAATAGCCGATCAGAGAGATTTTGGTCCTGGTGCCTATTTCCTCAGCGGCAGGATCTGGCCGCGGATTTCGCCGTCGGGATATTTCTCGGTCAGCACGTTGACATACCAGAGGCCGGCCAGCACTTCGCGGGCCTGCTGCTCGGTGAGCGTCACGCCGTCGTTCACCGTCGAGCGGTCGGCGTAGAACGGCACGTCGATCGGAACGACCTGCACTGCATTCTGGTCGGATGACGCCGGACCGTACAGACCGGCCTGCCGCACCGGGCCGCTGAGCCGCACCAGGTTGAGCTTGTATTCCAGCACCTTGGTCGAGGCCCGGTACGTGGCCGTGAAATAGCCCTCGCCCTTGCTGTCCGTCGCCGGCACCTCGCGCGCGCCGCTGAGGTCCGCACGGAACTCGGTCTTCGGCAGGTTGGGCTCGCCCATGTTGAACGAGCAGGCCGAAACGGCGAGCAGGGGCGCGAAGGACAGGACGAGGCGGCGCGACGGGAGGCTCATGCTTCCAGTCTACGTCGCCAATCGCGCCGGCGTCCCCGTCCCAAATCACGCCTTGTGATGCACGGCCGCACGGCCATAGACCGGCGTCGGCAGTCCCTCCATGCGCGCCTTGAGCTGCAGCGACAGGAAGATCGAGTAGAGTCTGGACTGCATCAGGTTGCCGCCGTGGAACCACAGGTTCTCCTGTGCCGTCGGCTTCCACATGTTGCGCAGCTCGCCCTCCCAGGGACCGGGATCCTTGGCGGTGCCGGAGCCCAGGCCCCAGCACTTGCCGACCTTGTCGGCGACCTCGGGCGAGATCAGCTGGGCCGCCCACTGGTTCATCGAACCGTAGCCGGTGGCATAGACGACCAGGTCGGCCTTCAGCTCGGTGCCGTCGTTCAGCACCACCGAGTCCTCGGTCAGACGCTCGATCTCGACGCCGGACTTGAGCTTGATGCGCCCGTCGGCGATCAGCTCCGAAGCGCCGACTTCGATGTAGTAGCCGGAGCCGCGCCGCAGATACATCGGGCCGATACCGGTGCCGTCCTCGCCGAAGGTCAGCTTGAAGCCCGCCTTCTCCAGCCGCGCGTAAAAGTCCGCATCGTCGCGGCGGATCTGCTCGACCACCGGCTTCATGACGTCAGGCAGCGCGCCGTACGGCATCGACGCCGTGGTGAGATCGGCGATCTCGGTGGTGATGCCCGACGCCACCGCCTCCTCCGAATAAAGCGGCCGGTTGCGCGCCAGCGTCTCGGCGCGCACGACCAGGGTGGCTGAGCGCTGCAGCAGGGTCACGTCGGCGCCGTGCTCCCACAGGTCGGCGGCGATGTCGTGCGCGGAGTTGTTCGAGCCCACGACCACGCATTTCTTGCCGGCCCAGCCTTCGCCGCCGCGATGATGGCTGGAATGATGCTGCTTGCCCTTGAAGCGGTCGGCGCCGGGGAATGTCGGAACCTCGGGGAAGCCCGACATGCCGGTCGCGATCACGAGCTGCTTTGGCGTGAGCGTGACGTCCCGGCCGTCGCGTTCGACGACGACGGTCCACTCGCCCTTGGCTTCGTCGAACGACGAGCTCTTGCAGGTGGTCGAGGACCAGTAATCGAGTTCCATGATCCTGGTATAGGACTCGAGCCAGTCGCCCATCTTGTCCTTGGGCGTGTAGATCGGCCAGTGATCGGGGAACGGGAGGTACGGCAGATGATCGTACCAGACCGGATCGTGCAGGCAGAGCGACTTGTAGCGGTTGCGCCAGGCATCGCCCGGCCGCGGGTTGCGGTCGACGATCAGGGTCGGGATGCCGAGCCGCTTCAGGCGCGCGCCGAGGCCGATGCCGCCCTGCCCGCCACCGATGATCAGCACATAGGGCTGGCGCTCGAAGCCCAGCTCCTTCGCGTCGGCGCGACGACGGTCGGTCCAGGTCACGCGATCCCTGAAAGCGCCGTGCTGCGTGCCGTGCTCGCGCGACGGCCCCTTCTTCTCCTCGAAACCTTTCAGCTCCATCAGCGCGGTGAAGAACGTCCAGGCCTTGCCGTCCTTGAGACGGATATGACCCTTGCCGCGGCCCTGTGCGGTCTCGAACGTGAACCAGCCGGGCCGCCCTGCGAATTCGAAGGAGTCCGGTTTCACATCGCCGAGTCGCGCCTTGAGCATGTCAGAAATCGCAGAGCGGCTCTCGAGCGTCACGATGTTCCACGTAAAGGCGACGAGATCGCGCCAATAGCAGTCATCGGCGAACAACGCCGTTGCAGCATCGATGTCGGAACGCTTCAACGCGGACGCGAAACGGGCAAGCCACTCGGTGTCGTTCATTCTCTTCCCATTGCGACGGTCGGACAGGCGGCGCACTCTATTGGATGGACGACTCCAGAGGAATGGGGCGCCCGGGAGGAAACGAGCGATGAAGTACGATGTGATTTCCGCGGACGGACATGTCGACCTGATCTGGCTGCCGCCGGATCTCTTCACCAGCAACGCGCCGGCTTCGCTGAAGGACCGGATGCCCCATGTCATCGACGGACCCAAGGGACCGGAATGGGTCAGCGTCAAGGGCGCGAAGTTCGGACTCGTGAACGGCATGGGTTCGGCGGGCCGCGAATACGTGCCGGGCATCATCCATCGTTCCGACCGCATGGCATCGACCGGTCTCTACGACGACGGCAAGAAGGGCATCCGCCGTCTCACCGAAGTCGACCATCGCCTGAAGGATCAGGACCGCGACGGCGTGCAGGCCGAGGTGCTGTACGGCGTGCTGGGATCGAGCGGCCGGCTGAACGACCCGGAAGCAGCCATCGCGATGCTGCGCATCTACAACGACTGGCTCCACGATTTCTGCAAGGCCGCGCCCGACCGCCTGGTCGGCCTCGCCAACATCCCGAACTACGACATGGACGAGTCGATCGCCGAGGCGATGCGCTGCGCCAAGCGCGGCGTGAAGGGTCTCGACATCGCCAACCGTCCCGACATGACGCCGCTGTGGGATCCGTTCTGGGAGCCGCTGTGGAAGTTCGGCCACGAGACCGGCATTCCGCTTCACTTCCACACGATCGGCGGCCGCTCGCCCGACGTCACCAAGTACACGCCCGAAGTGCAGCGTCGCATCTTCGCCACGCACATCACCGGTTTCCAGATGCACATGAGCACCATGCTCATGGGCCTGATCTACTCCGGTGCTCCGGCGCGCTATTCCAACCTCAAGATCGTGATCGGCGAGGCCGGCCTCGGCTGGATCCCCTACGTGCTGCAGCACATGGACCTCGAATGGGAGGACCAGTTCCAGGACCTCGACCTCAAGATGAAGCCCTCGGAATACTGGCATCGCCAGTTCTACGCGACCTACCAGACCGACCCGGTCGGCATCGAGCTGCTGCGTCATCTCGGCGAGGACAATGTCATGTGGGGCTCGGACTATCCGCACCCCGACGGCATCTGGCCGGACAGCCAGGAGTTCATCTCCAAGGAGTTGAACCACGTCCCGGCCGAGACCAAGCGCAAGATCACGCGCGACAACGCGATGAAGCTCTACGGGCTGGCAAACTGAGGTGACGCCGGCGACGGGAGCGGCCCGTACGGTCCTGCTCACGACCTTCGCGATGCTGGCTTTTGCCAGCAACTCGCTGCTCTGCCGCATCGCCCTGCGCGACACCTCGATCGACGCCGCGAGTTTCACCTCGATCCGCCTCGCCTCCGGCGCGCTCATCCTCTGGATCCTGCTGCGCTCGCGCGGCCGTCAGCCGCTGGCGGCGGGAAGCTGGCCGATGGCGGCCATGCTGTTCGCCTACGCGGTCTGCTTCTCCTTCGCCTATCGCGACCTCACCGCCGCGACGGGCGCGCTGCTGCTGTTCGGCGCCGTGCAACTCACCATGACCGCCTACGGCCTGTTCTCCGGCGAGCGCCTCGGGGGCCTGCGGCTGGTCGGCGTGCTGGTGGCCATCGCGGGCCTCGTCTGGCTGCTGCTGCCCGGCCTCTCGGCGCCGCCCTACATGGCCGCCGCGCTTATGCTCGCCGCCGGCCTCGCCTGGGGCATCTACTCGCTGCTGGGCCGAGGTGCCGGCGATCCGACGGCGGCGACTGGCGGCAACTTCATCCGCGCCGTGCCTTTCGCCGCCGTCGTCAGCCTGGCGGTCGCTTCGCAGGCCAGTCCCGATCCGACCGGCCTGTTCTACGCCGTGGTCTCGGGCGCCATCACCTCCGGCCTGGGCTATGTCCTATGGTACGCCGCGCTGCCTGCGCTTTCCGCCACGTCGGCCGCCACAATACAGCTTTGCGTGCCGGCCATTGCCGCGCTGGGGGGCGTGGTGCTACTCGCCGAGCCCATCACCGCGCGGCTGCTGTTCGCCTCGGCGGCCATCCTGGGCGGTATCGCGCTCACCATACGCAAGTAACGCAGGCAAGTGCCCGAGGAAGCCATGTTCGAAGTCGCCGACCGTCTGAAGAACGTGAAGGTGTCGGCCTCGGCCGCGATGACCCGCAAGGTGCGCGAGCTGCGCGCGCAGGGCGTGAAGATCGTGGGCCTGTCCTCGGGCGAGCCGGACTTCCCCACCCCGGCGCACGCCATCGAGGCGGCGCATCAGGCGGCGCTGGCCGGCGACACCAAGTATCCGCCGCAGGATGGCGTGAAGTCGCTCAAGGAAGCGATCCAGCGGAAGTTCAAGCGCGACAACAATCTCGACTATGCGCTCGACGAGATCATGGTTTCCAACGGCAGCAAGCAGATCATGTACGACGTGCTGATGGCCAGCGTGAACCCGGGCGACGAGGTCGTCATCCCCGCCCCCGGCTGGATCTCCTACGCCGACCAGGCCGTGATCGCCGGCGCGAAGCCGGTGCCGGTCTCATGCCCGGAGAACAACCAGTTCAAGCTGCGCGCCGCCGATCTCGAGGAAGTCATCACGGCGAAGACCAAGTGGGTGGTGCTGAACTTCCCCAACAATCCGACCGGCGCGGTCTGCTCGCCGGCCGAGATGCGCCAGATCTGCGATGTGCTGCTGAAGCACAAGCACGTCATGGTGATGGCCGACGACGTCTACGAGCACCTGGTCTATGGCGATGCGAAGTTCAGCACCGTGGCCGAGGTCGAGCCGGCGCTGAAGGACCGCACGCTGACCGTCAATGGCGCATCGAAGGCCTATGCCATGACCGGCTGGCGGGTCGGCTTCGCGGGAGGCCCGCGTGCGATGATCGCGGCGATGACCAACATGCAGGGGCAGATCGGCTCGGGAATCTCGACGATCGGCCAGGCCGCCGCCACCGCCGCGCTGAACGGTCCGCAGGATCTCCTGAAGGAGCGCGCCGCCGACTACCAGAAGCGCCGCGACGAGGTCGTGGGCATGCTGCGCGCCGCGAAGGGCCTCACCTGCCACATGCCCGAGGGCGCGTTCTACGTGTTCCCCAACGTCGCGGGCTGCATCGGCAAGACCACGAAGGGCGGGCGCACGATCGCCAACGACACCGACTTCGTCACGGCGCTGCTGGAAGAGAAGCACGTCGCCACGGTGCAGGGCGCGGCCTACGGCATGAGCCCCTACTTCCGCATCTCCTACGCCACCGACATGGCCAGCCTGCGCGAAGGCTGCACCCGTATCCAGGAGTTCTGCGCCGAGCTGCGCTAGGGTCTTTGCGAGTAGGCTCGAATCACACCACCAACCTCATGCTGAGGAGGCCCCCCTCGGATACCTCGGGGTAAACTCCGCGCCGTCTCGAAGCATGGGCACGAGCACCACGTCCGTTGCCCATCCTTCGAGACGCGCCGTGGAGTTTACCCCGAGGTACTCGAGGGGCGGCGCTCCTCAGAGTCTGGCCGGAAATGAAAGCAGCTGAAACAACAGGTTACGCCCGCCCCCGATAACCTCACCCTGAGGAGGCCGCAGGCCGTCTCGAAGGGTGGGAACGCGCACCACGTCTGTTGCCCATCCTTCGAGACGGTCGCTGCGCGACCTCC
>JAKFVZ010000651.1 GCA_021732965.1 Reyranella sp. | reverse complement strand
GCTAGGCCACCGAGCCCCCGGTAAGCATCACGACGTAACGGTCGGTGGGCTTCAGGACCGGGTAGTCGGGGCCGAACAGGCCGACATTGTTGACCCAGGGGATGCCACAGGGCGGGTTGGCATGATGGACGAACGCCACGTAGGGATGCGGGAACAGCGTGTCGACGTAGCGGCACGACGTACCCTTGGTGGCGTCGCGCACGTAGGTGTTCTGCGTGCGCTCGAACAGCTCCTCGGCCGAGGTGTAGCGGCCGTCTTCCAGGTAGAGCCAGACGATCGCCGTGACTTCGAGCGCGGCGAGCGACAGGACGATGCCGAAAAGGACGGAAATCCAGCCGAAGATGCGCTGCTTCATCTCCTCTCCACTACTTTCGTGTGGACTGGATCGCCTGCCAGACACGCTGCGGCGTGGCCGGCATCTGGATGTTGCGCACGCCCAGCGGCCACAGCGCGTCCATGATCGCGTTCATGACCGTGGGGGTCGAGCCCACCGTGCCGGACTCGCCGACGCCCTTGGCGCCGATCGGGTTGCTCTTGGCCGGCACCGTGTCGTCGAGCTGGTTGTTGAAGTTCGGGAAGGTCTCCGCCCGTGGCATCGCATAGTCCATGAACGAGCCGGTCACGAGCTGGCCGCTCTCGCGGTCGTAGACATTCTCTTCCAGCAGCGCCTGGCCGATGCCCTGGGCGCAGCCGCCATGGATCTGGCCGAACACGATCGGCCGGTGCAACGGCTTGCCGACATCGTCGACCGTCGTGTAGCGCTTCAGCTCGACCATGCCGGTGTCCGGATCGATCTCGACCTCGCCGACATGGGCGCCGTTCGGCCAGGCGATGCCGTCGACCGTGTTCACGTTCTCGATGTAGATGCGCTTGTCGGGCTGCTTGGCCGCCAGCTCGCCAAGGCCGATGCCGCGGTCGGTGCCGGTGATGGTGAAGCGACCGGCCGAATAGACGATGTCGGCGGTCGCCGCTTCCAGCGCGTCGGCCGCCAGTTCCTTGCCCTTGTCGACCAGCTTCTCGCTGCCGCTCAGCACGGCCGAGCCGCCGATATAGGCCGAGCGCGAGCCCATCGAGCCGACGCCGCCGACGCGGTCCGAATCGCCCATGGCGATCTCGATCTGCGACGGGTCGATGCCGAGCAGTTCGGACGCAAGCTGGGTGAAGCTGGTCTGCAGCCCCTGCCCCATGCCCTGGGTGCCCATCCAGATGACGACCTTGCCGTCTTCCTTGACCTCGTAATGCGCCATCTCGTTCATGACGTTGGCCGAGGTCCACTCGACATAGGAGGCGAGGCCGCGGCCATAGAGCTTGCCGCGCTTCTCGGCCTCCGCCTTGCGGGCCGCGAAGCCGTTCCAGTCGGCCGCTTCGAGCGTCTTGGTGAGGAAGAGGTCGAAGTCGCCGGAATCGTACTTCTCGCCCATCGCCGTGGTGTACGGCATCTGCGAGGGCTTCACGAAGTTGCGACGGCGCAGCTCGGCCGGATCCATGCCGATCTGGCGCGCCGCCGTGTCCATCAACCGCTCGAGGTTGAGGATGCACTCCGGGCGGCCGGCGCCGCGATAGGCGCCGATCGTGGCGGTGTTGGTGATGACGCAGGTGATCTTGAGGTCGATCAACGGGATGTCGTAGGTGCCGGTCGTGACCTTCGGGCCGACAAACAGCGGGATCACCACGCCGCCGCGCGACGGATAGGCGCCGATGTTGGCGAAGGCTTCCATGCGCAGACCGAGGATCCGGCCGTCCTTGTCGAACGCCATCGAGGCCTTGTGGAACTGGTCGCGGCCGGCGGTCGTGGCGGCGAATTCCTCGCCGCGCTCGGCGCGCCAGCGCACCGGCCGCTTCAGCACCTTGGCGGCCCACACGGCCACCGCCTCGTCCGGCTGGATGCCGACCTTCATGCCGAAGCCGCCGCCGATGTCGCGCACGACGACGCGAACCTTGTCCTTGGGCATCTTCAGGATGACGTCGCACAGCGTGTCGCGCGTCACCGAGGGATTCTGGCTGCCGATATGGACGATCAGCCGGTCGTTTTCCCACTCCGCCATGACCGCGCGCGGCTCCATCGCGTTCACGATCAGGCGCTGGTGCACGATGTCGAGCGACACGACGTGCGCGGCGCTCTTGAAGGCCGCCTCGGCCTTGTCGTTGTCGCCGAACTTGTTGTAGCCCGCGATATTGCCGGGGGCTCCCTGCCAGACCTGCGGCGCGCCGGGCTTCAGCGCATCCTCGATCTCGGTGACCGACGGAAGCTGCTCGTACTCGATGTCGACCAGTTCGACGGCATCCTGCGCCTGCTCGCGGGTGTCGGCCACGATGGCCACGACGGCCTCGCCGACATAGCGCACGACCTCGTGCGCCAGCGAGCGGCGCGGGGTCATCTCGGGCTTGCTGCCGTCGGCCGCGGGAAACATCGTCGGGAAGGCGAAATTGCCTGCCCCTTCCTTTTCCATGTCGGCCCAGGTGAAGACGGCGACCACGCCCGGCGCCTTTTTGGCGGCGGAAACGTCGATCTTCAGGATTTTTGCATGGGCATGGGGAGAACGAACGAGGACCACATGGGCCTGGTTGGGCCGCGACAGGTTGTCGGTGAAGCCACCCGTTCCGGTCAGAAGCCGGTCATCCTCGACACGCTTGATGTACTGAGCCTTGCCAAACACCGCCATACGCCACTCCCGCCGCAAAACCCCTATCGGGTCGGCCGGACTATAGCGGCGATGCCGCGCCCTACAAGCCAGCGCGACGCATGGTCCCGGGACTCAATGGCGGAGGCTGGGCATCTCCGGCAGCGGCACGATGCGGATTCCGGCCGCTTCCAGCCCCTCGCGGACCGCTTTCGAGACGGTCACGGCCGTCGGTCCGTCGCCGTGAACACAGACCGAATCGACCTGGCAGGGAATGCGCTTGCCCGAGGTGGAGTAGATCGCCTGCTCGTCGATCATGCGGCGGACGTGCTCGACCGCCTTGGCCGGGTCCTTGATCATCGAATTGGCTTCCTTGCGCGGGGTCAGGAAGCCGGCTTCGGTGTAGGTCCGGTCGGCGAAGACCTCCTCGGCGACGCGCAGCCCGTGCTTGCGGGCGGCCTTGCCCTGCTCGGTATTGGCCTGGGCGAGGAAGATCAGATCGCGATCGACCGCCCTGGTCGCCCGCGCGATGGCTTCGGACATCTCGGCGCTCTCGGCCGACATGTTCCCCATCATGCCGTGCGGCTTCATGTGCGTTACCTTCATGTCGTGGAGGGCGGCGATCGCCTGCAAAGCGCCGATCTGGTAGGCGATGTTGGCCTCCAGCTCCTTGACCGTGAGGTTGATCACGCGGCGGCCGAAGCCCTGCAGGTCGGCGAATCCCGGGTGGGCGCCGATCGACACGCCGTTCTGCGCGCAGAGCTTCACCGTATCCATCATCACGACCGGATCGCTGGCATGGAAGCCGCAGGCAACGTTGGCCGAGGTCACGATCTTCAGGACCTCGGTATCGTTGCCCATCACCCACGGACCGAAGCTCTCGCCCAGGTCGGAGTTGATGTTCACGTGTCCGGCATTCGTCGCGGCGGCCATGGGAGACTCCCTCAATTTGAGGCGCTATCGTAGCAGAGTGAGCGTTCGGTACCTATCCTGCGGCGACACCGCCTTCACTGTCGAGTTCGGCAACGAGATTTCCCCCGAGATCAACGGCCGGGTGATGGCGCTTCATGCCGCCATCGGCCTCGCCCAAGAGGCCGGGGAGATTTCGGGCGTCGTCGAGACTGTCCCCACCATGCGGTCCCTGATGGTGACCTACGACCCGCTGTCCACCTCGCGGGCCGAGCTTCAGCCCCGGATCGACACGCTGATCGCCCGCGGCCTGCCGGTCGGCGCCGGAAGCCGGCGAGTCACGATCCCCTGCTGCTACGACGACCCCGAATTCGCACCCGACCTCGCCGAGGTTGCCGAGCGCACGAAGAAGAAGCCCGAGCAGGTGATCGCGGCCCACCTCGCCTCGCCCTTCAAGGTCTACGTGCTGGGCTTCATGCCCGGTCTCGCCTATGTCGCGGGGCTCGATCAAGCGCTGTTCCTGCCGCGCCGCAGCCAGCCGCGCGTGCGCGTGCCGCGCTCCTCGGTCGCCATCGCCATGGACATGACGACGATCTACCCGTTCGAGAGTCCCGGCGGCTGGCACCTGATCGGCCGCACGCCGCTGTGGATGTTCGACAAGCGCCGCGAGCAACCGGTGTTCCTGTCGCCCGGCGATTCGCTGACCTTCGAGCGCATCGACCGCAAGAGCTTCGACCGCATCGCCCGTGAGGTCGAGGCCGGCACCTTCGACTGGTCGAGCCTGGTGAAGGGCAAATGAGCGCCGCGTTGAAAGTCGTCCGCGCGGGACTGTTCGATACGCTGCAGGATCTCGGCCGCACCGGCTTCATGGCGCTGGGCATGCCGACCGCAGGCGCCATGGACCGGATCGGCCTCGGCCTCGCCAATGCGCTGGCCGGCAATCCCGCCAACACCGCGGGGATCGAGATCGGCGTCATGGGCCCCGACCTGCTGGTCGAGGCCGACAGCGTGCGCGTCGCTCTCGTGGGCCCGCTCTCGCCCCAGCTGATCGACGGGCCCGACGCACCGCCCAAGCCGCTCGACTCCGACCGCAGCCATCTGCTGAAGCGCGGCCAGACCCTGCGCGTCGGCATGATCGAGGGAGCGAGCACGGCATACGTCGCGGTGGCCGGCGGCTTCGCGCTGCCTTCCTTCATGGGCAGCCTCTCCACTTACTCGCGCGCCGGCATCGGCGGCTTCGAAGGCCGCAAGCTCGCCGCCGGCGACCTGCTGCCGCTCGCGAAGACCGGCGTGCCGGCGGTCAACGAACGAAAACTCGCACAGGCTTTCGACTATGGCAGCGGCCCGATCCGCGTGATCTGGGGACCGCAGGAGGACTACTTCAGCGAGGCTGGCCGCAAAACCTTCGTCGAGTCCGAGTATCGCGTCTCCAAGGAAGCCGACCGCATGGGCATCCGCTTCGAGGGACCTGTGATCGCCCACGCGAAGCCCGTCGACAAAGGCGGTGCCGACATCATCTCCGACGGCATCGCGCCCGGCGCCATCCAGGTGCCCGGCGCCGGCCTGCCCATCGTACTGATGGCCGACCGGCAGACGGTGGGTGGCTATCCCAAGATCGCGACTGTCGCTTCCGTCGACCTGCCGCGCCTCGGCCGCCTGCTGCCCGGCCAGACCGTGCGCTTCGTCGCGATCACCGTCGAGGAAGCCGAGGCGCTGCGCCGCGACCAGGAAGCGAGGCTGCAGCGCGCCATTACCGGCTTCGCCGTGGCGCGCCCGCCCGGCGGTATCGATCTCGTCCGGCTCTACGAAGAGAACCTGATCGACGGCGTCGTCTTCGATTCGCCGTGGAACGTCACCTCGAAGCCTTCATCGGCCGAGGGTGGCACGAAGTAGCTGGTGAAGAGGTCGAACTCGGCGTCGCTGACGTCGTAGGCGTGAGTACCGGCGGCATTGCGGGCTCGCAGCCGCGCCCTGCAGACATCGTCGGGCACGTCGAGGAAATGGAGTTGGTGCATCGCACCGGCGCGCTCGAACAGGCTCCGCATCCACTGACGGCCGGCCGGCGTGTTCGCGGGAAAGTCGAGCACCACCGAAAGTCCCGCCTCCAGCAGCGTAACGATATGGTCGCCCATCACCTCGCGCAGGCGGCGGGAATTGCGCACGTAGTCCTCGATCGTCTTCTGCTCGTCCTTGTAGAGGCAGGCGAGCCACGCATCTTCGCTGATCCGGATGGTGGCCGGTTGCGCCGTCAACCGGGCGGCGAGCGTCGACTTTCCGGCCGCGATCTTGCCGCAGATCATGTGGAGCGTTGCCCCGGCTCGCCCCGCCGTTTCGTCCATCGGTCGCCTCCCCCGCGAAGACCGGTTTACTGTAGCCGGTCCGGGTCTTGGTTGGTACGAACCGCCCGGGCAGGAAACGTTCCGACAAACGATCGGGGGATGCGTCGAGATGAGCTGGCAACCGGAAATGGACGAGCTGCGCCGCCGTCAGGAAATGACGAAGCGCATGGGCGGCGCCGACAAGGTCAAGCGCCAGCACGATGGCGGCCGCCTGACGGTACGCGAGCGCATCGAACGGCTGCTCGACAAGGATTCGTTCCGCGAGCTCGGCAGCGTCGCCGGCAAGGCCGAGTATGACGGCAAGAACGACCTGGTGGATCTCACGCCCGCGAACGTGGTGATGGGCCGTGGAAAGATCGACGGGCGGCATGTCGCCGTCACCGGCGACGACTTCACCGTGCGCGGCGGCTCGGCCGACGCCACCATCAAGGAGAAGTCGAACTTCGTCGAACGCTACGCCAACCAGTACCGGATCCCGGTCATCCGGCTGATCGAAGGATCGGGCGGTGGCGGCTCGGTCAAGACGATCGAGACCACCGGCCGCGCCAATGTCCCGGGCGTCTCGGGCTGGGAGTGGGCAGTGCGCAACATGGGCGCCGTGCCGGCCGTGGGCCTCGGCCTCGGCTCCGTCGCGGGCCTGGGCGCCGCGCGCCTGGCGGCGACGCACTACTCGGTGATGGTCAAGGAAGTCTCGGCGATGTTCGTCGCCGGCCCGCCGGTGGTGAACCGCCTCAGCCCCAAGCAGTACGACAAGCAGGAGCTGGGCGGCTGGGAGATCCAGCTTCGCGCCGGCGCGATCGATGAAGCCGTCGACAGCGAGGACGAGGCCTTTGCCGCCGCCCGCCGCTTCCTCTCCTATCTGCCCTCCTCGGTTTACGACGCGCCGCCGCGTGGCCCCGTCACCGACGATCCGGCGCGGCGCGAAGAATCGCTGTTCGACGTCATCCCGCGCTACGTGCGCAAGGTCTATCGTATCCGGCCGATCGTCGAGAAGGTCGTCGACCAGGGCAGCTTCTTCGAGATGGGTCGCCTCTACGGCCGCTCCGTCGTGACGGGCTTCGCGCGTGTCGATGGCTGGCCGGTCGCGGTGATGGCCAGCGACCCGATGTTCTATGGCGGCGGCTGGACCGCCGATGCCTGCCAGAAGGTGACGCGCTTCCTCGACATGGCGGAGACCTTCCATCTGCCCGTCGTCTATTTCTGCGACTGCCCCGGCTTCCTCATCGGCCTCGAAGCCGAGAAAAGCGGCGTCATCCGCCAGGGCGTGCGCGCCATGTCGTCGATGTTCCAGACGACCGTCCCGTGGTGCACCTTCATCATCCGCAACGCCTTCGGCGTGGCGGGCGCCGCGCACCAGAACGGCTCGCGCATGAACTGGCGCTATGCCTGGCCGTCGGGCCGCTGGGGATCGCTGCCCCTGGAAGGCGGCATTGAGGCCGCCTATCGCGCCGACATCGAGGCCGCCGACGATCCGAAGGAAAAGATGGCGGAGATCGAGGACCGGCTGAACAAGCTGCGCTCGCCCTTCCGCAGCGCCGAAAGCTTCTGGATCGAGGAGATCATCGATCCGCGCGACACGCGCAAGATCCTCTGCGAGTTCGTCGACCTCGCCGCCCCGGTGCGCGGCAGCGGCCCGGCGCACATGTGGATGCGGCCGTAATCTAGCTGCGCCAGCCGTATCCCTTGAGCCGGGGCAGAAGTCCGCAGGCCGGCTCGAACGGCGGGTTGCTGAGATAGTCCTGGTCGGACACGACATAGGAGCGGCCCGGCGAACGGCTCACGACGGCACTCAAGGCCGGGTAGGACCAGTCCTGGAAGAACAGCTTGTTCGGCCAGTCGTGCAGCGGCAGCGTTTCCGCGCGGACCAGCCCGTTTGCGCCGTCGACGACGATGCGCAGACGTTCGATGTAGCCGGCCCAAAGGCGGGTCAGCGCGATGTCCGGCACCGAAGCGGCAACCGTCAGCGCCGCCAGCGCAAGCATCATGCGCCGCGCCACCTCGGGCCGGCGCACGACGACGAAGATCGCCGGCGGATTGGGGCGTGCGACCTGCACCCACATGCCCGCGAGAAGGGCCGCCAGCAGCATGCCGGCGGCCTGGCGGGCCACGTAGTGCGACGGCGGGTAGAGGATCGACGGACCGTGCACGACCCGCCACCAGGGTGACAGCGCGAGCAGGAGGGCGATGACGCCCATCACCACCATCGGCCCCCTACCCTGCAACCAGGCCGGACGCCGCACTCCCGCGATCGCGCAGATCAGAAAGCCCGCCAGCGGAATCGAGAACTGCATGTTCTGCCAGAAATCGACACTGGTGGAGCGCACTTTGGTGAAGTGCGGATGATCCCAGTAGTCGACGATGGTGATGGCGGAGATGAGCGCGCCCCCCACGAACGCCAGCGCCGCCAGTCCGCGCAGCGTGCGGGTCGCCGGATCGTCGCTCTGCCGCATCGACCACAGGACCGCCGCCGCCACCAGAGGTCCCAGATAGATCATCGCCTCGTAGGACCTGAGGCACAGCAGGCCGAACACCAGCAGCAAGGCGGCATCGAAGCGGCTGCGGCCATCGGTCGTGAGCGCGATCGACATCGCCGCCGTGATGCAGGCGAAGGCCACGTTGTATTCGCCGACGATGAAGAACGAGGTCGGCAGATAGAC
>JAKFVZ010000652.1 GCA_021732965.1 Reyranella sp. | reverse complement strand
GCCGTCGATCACGATCTTCCAGGGCGACAGGCCCGCGCGCCACTGGTCCTCCTGGCCGCGGATCACGTCACCGTGGCCATAGGTCAGGACCGTCGGTTGGGAAGGGTCCTCGACGCGGCGGGCGATCAGGAAGGGGCCGTACTCGCTGCGCGGATTGGGCAGCACCGTGCAGTCGTAACCGAGCTTCTGCAGCGACTCGGTCATTTCGCCGGAGACGTATTGCTCCAGGGCGGGCATGGAGCCCTCCTCCTGGCTGGTCGTGGGGATCGCTACCCGCCGCTGCAACTCTTCGAGGAAGCCGCCGTCGTCGAAATATTTCTCTGCGCGGGCGATCGCGCCATCCCGTGTCCCGGTCATGCTTTCCCTTGCCTGTTTTCGCCGCCACGATAGCAAAATTACAGGGAGAAGAGCATGACCGCTTCGGGCCGCATCGTTTTCAGCAGGATGGAGGAAGTAATCTTCGGCCAGCCCGCCGCGCAGGCCGTGGCGGAGCTGGTCGAGCGCCAGGGCGCGGCCCGCGTCTTCCTGATGGTGAGTGGCACGCTGAACCGCGAGACCGACGAGATCGAGAAGCTGCGCCGGGCACTGGGCAACAAGTGCGTCGGCACGTTCGACAGGATGCCGGCCCATTCACCGCGCAGCGCCGTGGTCGCCGCGACGGAACAGGCCCGCGAGGCGCGCGCCGACCTGATCGTCACGCTGGGCGGCGGGTCGGTCACCGACGCGGCCAAGGCGGTCCAGCTCTGCCTTTCCAACGACGTCCGCACGGTCGAGGACATGGACCGCATCCGCGGCCAGGCCGACGTGAAGCCGCCGACCGTGCGGCAGATCTCGATTCCGACCACGCTTTCCGCGGGCGAGTTCTCCGCCATTGCCGGCGTCACCAACGAGGCGACCAAGGTGAAGGAGATGTTCCGCCATCCCTTGACCATTCCGCAGGCCGTCGTCCTCGATCCCGAGGTGACGCGCCACACGCCCATGTGGCTCCTGCTCTCGACCGGTATCCGCGCCGTCGACCACTGCGTCGAGGGCGTCTGCTCCAACGAGTCGAACGAGTTCAGCAACGCCACATCGCTGCACGGCCTGTCGCTCTTGGCGCGTGGCCTGCCACGGGTGATGGCCGATCCCTCAGACATGGCGGCGCGGCTCGACTGCCAGACCGGCTCCTGGCTCTCGATGGCCGGCCTCGCCGCCGGCGTGCCGATGGGCGCGAGCCACGGCATCGGCTACGTGCTGGGCGCCGTGTTCGACGTCCCGCACGGTCATACCTCCTGCATCATGCTCCCGTGGGTCATGCGCTGGAACAAGCCGGCCAACGCCGACCGCCAGGCGCTGATCGCCAACGCCATGGGCCATCCCGGCGAGGATGCCGGCGACGTGCTCGACCGCTTCATCCGCGGTCTCGACATGCCGCGCACCCTCTCCGACGTGAAGATCGGCCGCGAGCATTTCGACCGCATCGCCCAGCAGGCGATGGGCACGCCGTGGGTCCCGCGCAACCCGCGCCCGATTCCGACACCGGCCGAGGTAAAGGAGATACTGGAACTGGCCGCGTAGGCTCAGTCCCACTTCCGCTCGAGGAAGCGCCGGATGTCGTCGGTGAATTGCTGTGGCGCCTGAAGCATCGAGAAATGGCTGACCTCGGGCTGCAGCAGCAGTCCGGCGTTGGGTATCGCACCCGCCATGAACTCGGTGTTCTCGCGCTTGATCGCCTCGTCGTGGTCGGCGTCGACGATCCAGGCGTGAACCTTGATGCGCCCCAGGTCGGCAGCGGTCCAGTTGGGCTGCGTCGCCCACATGGTGCTGATCTCGTCGACGAACTTCTTGTAGTCGCGGGGCGTCGCCGAAAGCGCCTCGTACTCCTTCTGGCCGCGCGCGATGAACTCCATGAAGACCGGGCTCTTGGTCACGTCCTTGACGCCGCCGGGATCGGAGTTGGCGGCGAAGGCGAAAAGGCGTGACACGCGCTCCGGCTTCGTCATCGCCATGCTGAGCCCGATGATCGCCCCGTCGCTCCATCCCACCACGGCCGCCTGCGGTATGCCCAGGAAGTCCATCAGGCCGATCACGTCCGAGGCCATCAGCGCGTAGCCATAGGGCTGCGCGTCACGCGTGCTGCGCCCGTGGCCGCGACTGTCCATGACAATGACTCTGTGGGTCTTCGCCAGCTCCGGAACCTGATGGCCCCAGTAATTCGAGTTGGCCAGGCCGCCGTGCAGCAGAATTACCGGCGGCCCGCTCCCGAAGGTGGCGTACCAGATGGACACGCCGTTGACCGGCGCGTGACCGCTGCTGACGGCGGGCGGCAGCGACGGTGTGGGAGGGAGGGTCATCCAGCGCGGCGCGGGCTGTGCCGCGGCGGGCCAGGCGACGAAGGCGATCAGGAGGCTGAGGAGGAACGCGCGCATGTCCGCAGGATAGCGCCGTCATCCCAACGGACGCCATCCCTGGCCGACGCGCAGAGTCAGATTCGCCCCTTCCGCTTCGCCACCGACTCGGCGAGCAGACACAGGATCTCCCACATCATGGTGACACCGACGAGCGCGGTGTTGCCGCTCATGTCGAACGGCGGCGAGACCTCGACGACGTCTCCGCCGACCAAGTCGAGGCCGCGCAGTCCGCGCAGCATGCGCTGCGCCTCGTGCGGGGTGTAGCCGCCGATCTCGGGCGTGCCGGTGCCCGGCGCATAGGCCGGATCGAGGCCGTCGACGTCGAAGCTCACATAGGTCGGGCCGGTGCCGACGACCCGGCGCGCCTCCGCGATCACCTTCTCGACGCCCAGGTCGAAATACTCCTCGATGGTGATCACGCGCATGCCCTGGTCGAGGGCCCACTGGTTGTCGTCGGCCTTGTAGAGCGAGCCGCGGATCCCGATCTGCACCACGCGCCCGGGATCGAGCAGCCCCTCCTCCACGGCGCGGCGGAACGGCGTGCCGTGCGTGTACTTGAAGCCGCCGAAATAGGTGTCCCAGGTGTCGCTGTGGGCATCGAAGTGCACCATGCCGAGCGGCGGCAGGCCCTTTCGGATGCCGCGCATGATCGGCAGCGTTATCAGATGGTCGCCGCCCGCCGACAGCGGCACGACACCGGCGGCATGCAGCCTGGCGTAGTGCTTCTCGATACGGCCGAGGGAGTCGTCGAGGCTGGCGGGATTGACCGGCGCGTCGCCGAGATCGCCGCACCTGGCCAATTCATAGGGCGCCACGCCCGTCACGTGGTGGATGCGCCGCATCATCGTCGAGAGATCGCGCATCTGGCGTGGACCGTGCCGCGCGCCGGGACGGTTGGTCGTACCGCCGTCCCATGGCACGCCCACCATGCCGATCTCGACCTCCGCCGGGTCGCGGAACAGCGGCAGGCGCATGAAGGTGGCGACGTCGCCGAAGCGGGGCACCACGGTGCCGGGGACCGGCTGGGGGAAGTCCTGGCTCTTGGTCATTCCCCCACTGTAAGCCCTTAGGCCGCCTCCAAAAGGGCCTTTCTGGCCGAGACGAATTCCTCCACGGCGGCCACGAAGCGGTCGCCCTCGGCGTCGCCGATCATGACGTTCAGGGCCACGAAGCCACGCCGGGCGATCCAGATGCCGGCCGCGCTCATATCGAAGAAGAACAATTCCTTGGCGTCCTGGTTCGACGTGGCGATGTCGGCCGCCGTCCTGATGGGGCGCGCCGTGGCGTGCGCCGTCATCATCGAGCCGATGCCGGAGAACTGGAAGGCGACGCCTGCTGATCTGCAGATGGCGTTCAGCCGCTCGCGGATCCGGTCGCCACGGTCGTTCAGCGTCTTGGCGGCCTCGGCCGTATAGACCTCACCGTAGCCCGCGACGCCGGCGGCCATGGTGAGCGCATTGTTGTTGAAGGTGCCGGCATGGGGCAGCGCGTCCGGCTTGGTCGGGTCGAACAGCTCCATGATCTCGCGCTTGCCGCCGAAGGCGCCGAACGACATGCCGCCACCGATATACTTGCCGAGCGTCGTCATGTCGGGGATCACGCCGTGCTTGCCCTGCAGGCCACCCGGCGAGAGGCGCGAGGTCATCACCTCGTCGAAGATCATCGTGATGCCACGCGCGCGCGTCTCCTCGCGCACCGCCTTCAGGAAGTCGACGTCGCCCGGCAGGCAGCCGTGGCTGCCCTGCATCGGCTCGAGCAGCACGGCGAACAGCTCCTCGCCATGCTTGGCCAGCAGCGCCTTCGTGCCTTCGATGTCGTTGTAGGGCGCCACCACATATTCGTAGGGCATGTTCACCGGGCTGCCGCCGCTCACGAAGTAGAGCACGCCACCGTGATAGCCGCCGTGGAACACCATGACCTTGGTGGCCCTGGTGCGACCCTTGCGCTGGGCGAAGACGCGTGCGCCGGCCAGCGCCATCACGTTGCCTTCGGTGCCGGAGTTGGTGAAGCGCACCAGGTCGATCGACGGCATGCGGTCGGCGATCAGCTTGGCGAGCTTGCCTTCGTTTTCGTTGCGACCGCCAAAGTTCCAGCCATGGTTCAGCGCCTTGTCGATCGCGGCTCGGATCACCGGATGGGAATGTCCATAGATGCCGGCGGTATATTCGCCCAGCACGTCGATATACTCGTGGCCGTCGGCGTCCCACAGGCGGCAGCCCTCGCCGCGCACGACGGTGAGCGGGAACGGCGAATTGTGCAGCGTCGTGCGGGTGTTGCCGCCGGGCATCGCCACGCAGGCATCCTGATGGCGGGCGAAGCTCTTCGGATTGCGATCGGAATAGGCCTGCTTGGCTTCCGTCAGGGCGGATTGCAGATCCGAATTCACCAGCGCTTGATCGGGCACGTCACTCTCCTCGCATGAGGCCGCGATTATCACACGACGTTCAGCTCGCGGATAGGCCGGCCCGATTCAATGCGGTCATAACCAAAAGTATTGAGATCGAGCGTCCGATAATCCCCGTGCACGATCAGTTCGGCGACGGCCCGGCCCACGGCTGGCGACTGCTGGATGCCGTGACCGGAAAAGCCCGTGGCAAAGATCAGGTTCTCGATCCGGGGATGGCGCCCGACGATGCCGTTCTGGTCGAACGTGTTGTACTCGTAGTAGCCCGCCCACGAATTCACGACCTTCGCCGCCTCGAAGGCCGGCACCCTCGCCGCCAGCGCGGGCCAGACCATCTCGTCCCATTCCTGGTGCTGCACCTCGAGCGGCGCGCCGGCGGGATCGTTGCCGTCGGCGGGCGTCGTGCCGGCGATGTAGAACCGTCCCTCGGGACGGAACCACGTGCCCGACGGATCGATGGTGAGCGGCGTGAGCCCCGGCGCCTCGCGCACGTCGAACACGAAGACCGAGCGCCGCCGCGGCTCTACAGGAAGCGCAATGCCGGACCGTCCAGCCACCTCACCCGACCACGGTCCCCCCGCCAGCACGACCGTGCGCGCCTCCAGCCGGCCACCCACCTTCAGGTCGACACCACCCGCGTCGAACGACACGACCTCGTCGGCGATGTAGGTCGCACCGAGATCGCGGGCCTTACGCCGAAAGCCCTGCATCAGCGACGGCCCATCGAACCAGCCTTCGTTCGCCGTCCCGTGCGAAGCCAGCGCCAGGTCGTCCGCCGCGATCCAGGGAAAGCGCGCCTTCAGCGACGCAATGTCGAGCAACTCGACCGCACACCCCTCGCCCCTCTGAATGGCATGGTTCGCCCGCAGCACGGCCTCGCCTGCCGGGCTGGCGAGGAAGAGATAGCCCGGCTCCTTGAGGCCGAGATCGACGCCCAGCAGCTCATCCGCACGCCGCAGGAAGCCGATGCCGAACCGCGACAGATGGATGTTGAGCGGCGTCGAAAACTGCTGCCGGATCGAACTCGCCGACAGCGCCGACGAGGCACGCGCATAGACCGGATCGCGTTCGACCACCGTCACCGTCCCGGTGAAGGCCGGATCGCACTTCAGATGGTAGGCCACGGACGACCCCATCGCCCCGCCCCCGATCACCACGACATCTGACTTCATCGCCTGCCAACGCTACCCCGTTCCAGAATGTGCAGTACACCAGCTCCCACCGTTGGCGTCAAAGAATACTACTTGTGCGAGCTTACAATACTTAATATACTACCCTTAATTGGTTTGCCACCCCAGATTGCCTCCCCCCAATGCGGAGCTACCAATGACGACGAGCAAGGAAGCGAAAGTCAGTCCCTGGAACTCCTTGGAAATCTGGAAATTCGCCAGCTCCGTCCTTACACCCATGACCGTCCTTGTTCTTGGATGCATAATCTGGAGCGGCCAACGCGACACTGTTCAGCATTGGGAGCGGGCACAGGCCGAGCATCGAAAGACGGTTGAGGCTGAGGCGCGAGAACGAGAGCGGCTTCGCGATGTACGGTTCGCGATCCATCGAGACGTGGCACCGCTCCTGAATGATATTTTCAGCTACCACTTCTACGTCGGCAACTGGAAGGAGCTCACTCCAGCCGACATCATCGCCAGGAAGCGGAAACTCGATTCGTTGATGTATTCCAACATGCCGCTTTTCACGCCGGCCTTCTTCGAACTTTATCACGCGTTCATGGCGCAGAGTTTTCGCGGCGCCGGCAATCATCTGGGCGAATCGCGAATCCGATCCAACATCGAATGTAGAAGCCCTCATCTTGAGAGTGCCCGTGAGCGTTGGAGGAGCTATTTCACGGACGAAGACAACAGAGCAAGCGTCTGCCTTGCTTACAAGACCCTGATCGGTCGCCTTTCGGAGGAACTGCTTCTCGTGACTTTTGCGAAAGAAAGCGAGGCGGCAGGCAAGCAATACCCGATCTGCCCCAGGCTGTACGACACGAACAGGTGCAACAGTCAGTAAGGGCATTGCGCATTTATATCAAAACAGATATAAACAAGAGCCCGGCGGATGAAATCCATTGTCTTTCTCGGGGACTCTCTCGACATCGTTCGAGCGTTTCCCGAGCAGGCTCGCCGGCAAGCGGGCTTTGAACTTCGGCGGGTGCAGCATGGTCTGGATCCGTCAGACTGGAAGCCGATGAGAACTGTTGGTGCGGGCGCCAGGGAGATTCGCGTTCGAGACGCGAATGGGGCTTTCCGACTCCTCTACATCGCGTCTTTTGCGGACGCCGTGTACGTGCTCCATGCCTTCCAGAAGAAGACGCAGAAGACCGCAAAGAGAGAGCTGGACATAGCCGCGTCGAGGTTACGGCTGTTGCGATGAGAGACCACAGATGACGACCAAGGTGAAACAGCGGCGCTTCGCGAACGTTTGGGACGCTCTGGAAGACAATTCGGCAATGGCGGCCAGCATGACCATGCGGTCGGACATTCTGATTGTCTTGCAACAGCGGATCGCGACCTGGAGGCTTACGCAGGCTGAGGCGGCGCGTCGTTTGCAGATAACCCAGCCCCGGCTGAACGACCTCCTGCGCGGGCGGATCGCCAAATTCAGCCTGGATACGCTCGTCGACCTCGCCGACAGGGCAGATATTCAGATCCGCTTACAGATTGAAAAGGCCGCCTAGGGCGATCTTCGATTCAATCGCCCGGCACCCGCACCCAGCCTTCCATGAGGCGGCGGGCGGAGCGGCTCATCATCGCCTTGGCTACGGTCCATTGGCCAGCTTCCTCATGCGCTTCGGCGCCGACGCTGAGGGTGCCGGAAGGATGGCCGAAGCGGACACGGCCGTCGGCGCCGGCGGGCGCAACGCGGCTCACGATCGTGCCTGGGATCGCCGCAGCCGCGGCGATGGCGACCGCACCGGTGCCGGTCATGGCGTGGTGCAGCACGCCCATCGAGAAGATGCGGGCCAGCAGGTCGATGGCGTTGGCCTCGATGGGCTTGCCGTCGGAAGCCTTGTAGGCGGCCGGCTTTGCCACGAAGGCGAGCTTGGGCGTGTGCGGCCGCTTCTCCGTCGCCTCCCGCGGCGTGGCGACAAGGCCCATCGCGACGGCACCGAGCGCGCGTACGGCTTCCACGCGCTTCAGCAATTCCTTGTCGCCGTTGATGTCGCCCTGAAGCTCCGTGCCCTTGAGGCCGAGGCTCGCGGCATCGACGAAGATCGTCGGATTGCCGGCGTTGATCAGCGTCGCCTCGAGCTTGCCGACGCCCGGCACGTCCAGCACGTCGATGCGGTTGCCGGTCGGGAACATGGCACCACCGGCCGCGCCGTCGCCGCCTTCTTCATCGGCGGCGGGATCGAGGAACTCGACCTTCACCTCGGCGGCGGGGAAAGCAACGCCGTCGAGTTCGAAGTCGCCCAGTTCCAGAACCTCGCCGCCCCGCATGGGCACGTGGTTCACGATCACCTTCCCGATGTTGGCCTGCCAGATCCGCACCGTCGCGATGCCGTCGGCCGGTCCGTCGACCAGGCCCATGCCCAGCGCACACGCGCCGACCGCGGCGCTGAGGTTGCCGCAATTGCCCGACCAGTCGATGACCGGCGCGTCGATAGCCACCTGGCCGAAGCGATAGTCGACGTCGCAGCCCTCACGCCCGGATTTCGACAGGATCACGACCTTGCTGGTGCTCGAGGTCGCCACGCCCATCCCGTCTGTGTGCTTGCCGTAGCGGTCGGG
>JAKFVZ010000720.1 GCA_021732965.1 Reyranella sp. | reverse complement strand
CGCCGCGCCTTCCTCGCTTCGCAGCGCCAGTACGCCTTCACCCGGGAGGACGACACCGCCATCGACCTGCACTGGGCATTCAGCGGGACCCACGTCCCGTTCCCGCTCGCGCCCGAAGATGTCTGGAGCGAGCCTGCCGGATTGACGGTGGGGAACCGTGCCGTGCCGGTCCTGTCGGCGCCCAATCTCGCCCTGCTTCTGGCCGGCCACGGCACGAAGGAAGGCTGGGCGATGCTCAAGTGGGTGAGCGACTTCGCGCGGCTCGTCGACCGCCATCCCGATCTCGACTGGGCGGACCTGCATCGTCGTGCCCGGGCCCGCCGCTGCGGCGAGGCCGTGCTGCTGGCCTGCGCCGTGGCGCAGGACCTGCTGGGGATCGCGATTCCCGAGGCTCTCGTGCCCGCGGTCGCGGCCAGCGGGCGCGTGCGTGCCAGGGCGCGAGTCGTAAGATCCTCCCTGCAGGCATCGACTGCGCCACCGCCGTCGGGCGAGCACTTCGCGGATCTCCTGCTCTGCGACCGCCGGATCGACCGGATCGCCGGCGCCCTCCGGCTCACCTTCGCACCGACGGCCGGCGACCATGACGCCCTGAAGCTACCGGCCGCGCTCTGGAGCGCCTACTATGTGACCCGACCGTGCCGCCTGGCTTACAGGATGGTTCTCGGCCGGACCTGACGCCGCAAAGGCCTGTCACAAGGCGGGAACCGCGACCGATTAGGCTTCGGTCCGGAAATTGCGGAAACACCGTTGCCGCGATGCACCCGGCACGCCAGAAAACGTCGCCCCGGCGGGGCGGCCCCAAGAGGAGTTCGCGCGATCACGACCCCGTCCGTTCCCCCACGCCCGACCTTCGAACGCATTGCCCTGCTCCTTCAGGGCGGCGGCGCCCTCGGCTCCTACCAGGCCGGCGTCTACCAGGCGCTGGCCGAGGCCAACCTGCATCCCGACTGGGTCGCCGGCATCTCGATCGGCGCCATCAACTCCTCGCTGATCGCCGGCAATCCGCCCGAGACGCGGGTCGAGAAGCTGCGCACCTTCTGGGAGACCATCACCCAGCCGCCGATGGGCCTGCCCATCATGAAGGGCTTCGACTTCAGCAGCGACATGCAGCATCAGTTCGTGAACCAGATGCGTTCGTTCGCGACGCTGATGTGGGGGGCGCCGGAATTCTTCAAGCCGCGCTTCCCGCCGCCGATCTTCCTGCCCGCCGGCAATCCCGGCAATCTCGCCTACTACGACGTCTCCCCGCTCAAGACGCTGCTCGAGCGATTGGTCGATTTCGATCGCATCAACGCAAAGGAGATGCGGTTCAGCGTCGGGGCGACCAACGTCAGGACCGGCAACTTCATCTACTTCGACACCGATACCCACACGATCGGACCGCAGCATGTAATCGCCAGCGGCTCCCTGCCGCCCGGCTTCCCCGCGGCCGAGGTCGATGGCGAGTTCTACTGGGACGGTGGCGTGGTCTCGAACACGCCGCTGCAATGGGTGCTCGACGCGCGGCCGCGCGCCGACACGCTCGCCTTCCAGATCGACCTGTGGAGCGCACGCGGCGACCTGCCACGCGACATGATCGAGATCGACACGCGCATGAAGGACATCCGCTACTCCAGCCGCACCCGCGCCGGCACCGACCAGTTCCGGCAGATGCAGGCGCTGCGCCGCGCCACCGCCAAGATCCTCGCGGACCTGCCGCCCGAGCTGCGACAGACGGCGGAGGTCGAGCTCCTGTCCCAGGAGGCCGACAGCAAGGTCTACAACATCATCCACACGATCTATCGCGCACGGAAATACGAAGGCGCCTCGAAGGATTACGAGTTCTCGCGCCGCACGATGGAGGAACACTGGGAGTCGGGTTACTCCGACATGAGCCGCACGCTGGCGCATCCCGAAGTCCTGCAGCGCCCGACCAACCCGGACGGTGTATTCACCTTCGACCTCGCCCTCCAGGGCCGCAAGGAGACCGAGAAATGAAAATCGCCGACGTCCGCAAGAACGCCTTCGCGATGCCGCTGAACAACCCGAGCTATCCACGGCCACCGTACAAGTTCTACAATCGCGAATTCGTCGTCATCACCTACCGCACCGATCCGGAATTGCTGCGCGCCCTGGTGCCGGAGCCGCTGGAAGTCATCGGCGACACGGTGAACTACGAGTTCATCCGCATGCCCGACTCGACGGGCTTCGGTGACTACACCGAGACCGGACAGGTCATCCCGGTGCGCTTCAAGGACAAGGACGGCACCGTACAGGAAGGCGGCTACGTGCACGCCATGTACCTCGACGACAACTCGCCGATCGCCGGCGGCCGCGAGATCTGGGGTTTCCCCAAGAAGCTCGCCACGCCCAAGATCAGCCATGAGAACGAGACGCTGGTCTGCACCCTGCACTACGGCTCGGTGCTCTGCGTCAACGCCACCATGGGCTACAAGCATCGCGAGATCGACCATGCACCGCTGGTCAAGGCCCTCGCCAAGCCCGCTTTCATGATCAAGATCGTCCCGCACGTCGACTGCACGCCACGCATCTGCGAACTCGTGCGCTATTACTGCGAGGACGTCACCCTGAAGGGCGCCTGGACCGGCCCGGCGGCGCTGCAGCTCTTCGATCACGCCATGTGCGACGTCTCGCGCCTGCCGGTGCGTGAAGTCATTTCCGCCAGCCACTACGTCACCGACCTGACTTTGGGTCTGGGCGAAGTGGTGTTCGACTATCTCGCGAAGTAATCAGGGACAGAGAAGGATCAAGCCATGTCGCGTTTCACAGGAAGAATTGCCATCGTCACCGGTGCCGCGTCGGGGATCGGCAAGGAAATCGCGCTGCGTCTGGCCGCCGAAGGCGGCACGCCGGTCATCGCCGACCTCAATCTCGACGCCGCGACCGCGACGGCCAACGAGATCAAGGCCAAGGGCGGCGACGCCTTCGCCGTCGCGATGAACGTGACCGACGAGGCGCAGGTCGAGAAAGGCGTTGCCGACACGATCGCCAAGTACGGCAAGATCGACATCCTGGTCAGCAACGCCGGCATCCAGATCGTGAAGCCGCTGGTCGACTTTCCCTTCGCCGACTGGAAGAAGCTGCTGTCGATCCATCTCGACGGCGCCTTCCTCACCACCAAGGCGTGCCTCAAGCACATGTACAAGGCCAAGTACGGCCGCGTGATCTACATGGGCTCCGTGCATTCCAAGGAAGCCTCGAAGCTCAAGGCGCCTTATGTGACCGCGAAGCACGGCCTGATCGGGCTCAGCAAGGTGCTGGCCAAGGAAGGCGCCGAGTACAACGTGGCATCCAACGTCGTGTGCCCGGGCTTCGTGCGCACACCGCTGGTCGAGAAGCAGATCCCCGAGCAGGCGGCGGAACTGAAGATCACCGAGGAGCAGGTGATCAAGAACGTCATGCTGAAGGACACGATCGACGGCCAGTTCACCACGACCGACGACGTGGCCGACGCCGTTCTCTTCTACGCCGCGGCCAAGAGCACGGTGCACAGCGGCCAGTCCGCCGTGGTCAGCCATGGCTGGTTCATGCAGTGAACGTGTTCGTGCAGTAAGCCTGCCGAACTGTTGCCCTGCGGCCACGGTCGCTGGGTGAGTGCCGTCCGGTTCCCCGGGTTCGGCAACTTAGTTGAGGCAACCCTCGTTGGTCTGCGTGCGTCCGTCAGCCCCGGACGCCTCACCCAACGAGGGATTTGGAAAATGAAGAAGGCTCTTCTCGCCGCTGCGGCCCTGATGGCGGTCCCGATGGCTGCCAATGCACAGTCCATGTGGACTCCCGGACCTTCGAACCCCGGCCTCTACATCGGCGGTGAAGGCGGCCTGAACTGGCTGCTGAACAACAACAACTACAACATGGACCTCGGCTTCGCGGCCGGCGGCTTCGTCGGTTACGACTTCGTGGGCCCCAGGATCGAGCTGGAAGGCGTGTTCCGCTCCAACAACGGCCGCGGTACCGCCAACTTCGGCAACGTCTTCAGCAATACCAGCGGCCGCATCGAGCAGCTCGCCGTCATGGCCAACCTGCTCTACGACTTCATCCCGGGTGCGACCATCACGCCGTACATCGGCGCCGGTGCCGGTATCGCCTTCGCCGATGCCTCGATCAACGGCTGCTCGCTCTGCAGCACGCAGTTCGCCTACCAGGGCATCATCGGTCTCGGCTGGAACGTCGACCAGAACTTCCGCGTGAACCTGGATGGCCGCTACTACGGCACGACCAACCCGGGCTGGTACCAGAACAACAACATCACGACGATGCTGAGCGTCGCCTACAAGTTCGGGCAGCCGGCGCCGGCCGCTCCGCCGCCGCCGCAGGCCGCACCGGTGGCTCCGCCGTCCTTCATGGTGTTCTTCGACTGGGATCGCTCGAACCTCTCCGACCAGGCGCTGACCACCATCCGCCAGGCCGCGAATGCCTACAAGCAGAAGGGCAATGCCCGGGTGACGGCGACGGGCCATACCGATACGTCGGGCACCGAGGCCTACAACATGGCGCTGTCGCTGCGCCGTGCGAACGCCGTCAAGGACGCGCTGGTCCGCGAGGGCGTGCCGGCGACCAACATCAGCGTCCTGGGCCGGGGCGAGCAGGGTCTGCTGGTGCAGACCGGCCCCAACGTCCGCGAGCCGCAGAACCGCCGCGTCGAGATCGTGATCCAGTAGACCGGATCACCCTGGAACGGAACGAACGGCCGGGCCTCGCCCGGCCGTTCTCTTTTGGCGGGGCTGCGCTACACTCCGGAAAACGATCAGGAGGAACCGCATGACACGCGCCTTCGACATCGCTCCGCTCGACGCCACCTTCGGCGCCGTCGTCACCGGCGTGAAGCTCGTCGACCTCGACGACGCCGGCTGGCGCGACCTGCACGCTGCCTGGCTCGAACACGCGCTGCTCGTCTTTCCCGGCCAGTACCTGAAGCGCGACCAGCAGATCGCCTTCGCCAAACGCTTCGGCCCGCTCGAATTCGAGATGGTGGCGATCAGCAATGTCCGTTCTGACGGCACGCTGCGCGTCGAGAAAGACAACGACGACGTCATGAAGATCCTGAAGGGCAACATGGGCTGGCACGCCGACAGCACCTATATGCCCGTTCAGGCCAAGGGGGCGGTGTTCAGCGCCGAGGTCGTGCCGTCGATCGGCGGCCAGACCGGCTTCGCCGACATGCGCGCCGCCTACGATGCGCTCGACGACGCGCGCAAGGCGCGTGTCGAGCAATTGCAGGCCCGTCACTCCCTGCACTACAGCCAATCAAGGCTCGGCCACGAGACGAAGAAATCCGATGGCGAGTATCACGGCTACGGGCTGCACGATGGACCGGTGCCGCTGCGCCCCTTGGTGAAGACGCATCCCGAGACCGGCCGCAAGTCGCTGCTGATCGGCCGCCATGCCCATGCCATTCCGGGCATGGACCCTGCCGAATCCGAAGCCTTCCTGCAGGAGCTGATCGACTTCGCCTGCCAGCGGCCGCGCACCTACCATCACGAATGGGCGCCGGGCGACGCGGTACTGTGGGACAATCGCTGCCTGCTGCACCAGGCGACGCCCTGGGACATGACCCAGAAGCGCATCATGTGGCACAGCCGCATCGCCGGCGACCCGGCCAGCGAGGCGGCGCTTCCCAACTAGATCGAACAGCCGGAACGCTTCTCGCTTGGGGGCGTGGCCTGTATCATCGCGGCGGAATGAGACCGACCCGACGCGACGCCCTGCGCTGGACCGTTGCCGGCGCGATTGCCGGCATGACGGGCCGGCAGGCTGCGGCGGCCACGAACTCCATCCGCCTGATCTGCGGCCTTGGCGTCGGCAACCCCACCGATCTCTGCGCCCAGCTCATCCAGGATGGTTTCTCGGCCGCCCTCAGGGAACCGGTCGAATTCGACTACACGCTGGGCGAGGCCGGCCGCCGCGCGGCCCTCGAAGTGATCGGCGCCGAGCCGGACGGCCGCCTGCTGCTGATCGCCGAGATCCTGAACCTCGTGCTGCTCGAGACGCCGGCTGAACCGCTGCTGTCGCGGCTTCAGCCGATCGCGAAGATCACACGCGGCTTCTCGACGGCGCTGGTGGTGAACGGCTTCTCCGACATCAAGGACTGGAACGGCCTCGTCGCGGCGGCGAAGACCGACCGGCTGAAGGCCGCGACGACGGGCCACGACTCGACCATCGGTCTCCTGCTGGCCCTCGTTGAACGCCGGATGAACCTGTCGTTCCAGGCGATCGGGGTGGCCGGCAGCACGGCGGCCATCGACATGCTGCTGACCCGGCGCGCCGACCTCGCGGCGATGGATACGCGGTCCGTGGTGCTGCACAACGCCCGTAACCGCACCAAACTGCGCGTGATAGCGACCTCCGGTGCCAGCCGCTCGCCGCAGCTCCCGGATGTGCCGACGCTGGCCGAACTGGCGGGCGATCCCAAGCTCGCCTACACGATCAGCTTCGGACTGTTCGCGCCCGCCAGGACCGCTCCGGCCGTAGCGGGCCGCCTGACCTCCGCGCTGCTTGGATTGCGCAACGACAGATCCCTCCAGACCCAGGCCAGGCTCGCCAGCATTCCCATCCAGTTCGACGGGCCCTCCGCCGTGGTGGCGGCAATCGCGCGCGACAGGCGCGTGGCCTCCGACCTCGCCCGCTAGACGACGCCACCGGCATGGGATTTTTCGCTGGGTAGTCGCATTCGCGGCTGGCCGATTGACGGACTGCCAATCCGGCCCAGTATGAGTGCATCAGGCATCGCCCGAGGACTCCCATGGACAGCGTTCAGCCGGCCCCCACTCTCGACGCTCCGACCCTCAGCGCTCCCGAACGGGCCCGCGCCCTGCAGCCGCTGCTCGACCGGCATGGTGTCGAGATCGACCGCCGCCGCGAGCTCACGCCGGACGTCGTGGACGGCCTCATCGGCCAGGACATGCTGCGCCTGCTGCTGCCGCGGAGCCTCGGCGGACAGGAACTGCCGCTCATCGATTTCTGCGAGGCGGTCGAAGCCATCGCCTGGGCCGATGCCAGCACCGCCTGGTTCGTCAACCAGTCCAACGTCTCCTCCGCGACCTCGGCCGCCGCAATGCAGCACGAAGCGGCTCTCGCCACCTTCGGCAGCCCGGGCGTCGGGCTCGCCTGGGGTGCGCGCCACGGCGCCAGCTCGGCGATCCGCGTCGAGGGCGGCTACCGGTTGAGCGGCACCTGGAGCTTCGCCAGCGGCGGGCGTCACTCGACCTGGATGGGCGCGCACAGCGCCGTTCAGAATCCCGACGGCACGCCGCACATGCGTTATGGCCGCCCCGACGATCGCAGCTTCGTCTTCAAGCGCACCGATGCCAGGATCGTCGACGACTGGTTCGTGCTCGGCCTGCGCGGCACCGGCAGCGATACCTACACAGTCGACAATCTCTTCATCCCCGACGCGATGGCACCGGCGCGCGACGTGCTCCAGGAACGGCGCGAGGCGGGGCCGATCTACACGATCGGCTCGACACTCCTCTACGCCAGCGGCTTCTGCAGCGTCACCATCGGCCTCGCGCGGCGCCTGCTCGACGCCTATGTCGACCTGGCGCGCGGCAAGCACAGCCGCGCCTCGATCAACTCCATGGCGGCCAACAACGCCATCCAGCGCGAAATCGCCCTGCTCGACGCCCGGCTCTCGGCCGCCCGGGCCTTCCTGCATGCCGAGGTTCGCGCGACCTACGACGCGGCCTCGGCGGGCACGCTGGACGTCGACCGGCGCATGCGGCTGCGCCTGGCGACGACGCACGGCATGAACGAGGCGAGCGACGTCTCCATCGCCGCCTATCGCGCGGCGGGAACCACGGCCATCCTCGACAGTGCCCCGTTCGAGCGGCGCTTTCGCGACGCCATGAGCGCCAGCCAGCACCTGCAGGGCATGATGGGCCATGTCGAGATGGTCGGGCGCCACATCCTCGGCGTCGAGAACAAGCTCCAGAATCTCTGAGACGGCAGCGGACGCGGGCGACGCCCTTCTTCAGACGATGAGGAACTCGTGCGCAGTGAGGGTCGGGGCACCCTGAAGCACGGCAAACTGCGTCGCACCGCCCGCGAGGGCGCCGTTGGTGTCGTAGGAAAGCGCACCGGTCGTCGTGTCGTACACGATCTGCGCGTCCGAACCGGTGGCACTGTCCAGCGAGAACGCCGAACTTCTCAGCCTTCCCGGGGCCAGTTCGTCGAAGTAGGTCCGGTCGAGCTGGATCGAGTCGTCGGCGACCACGTAGTCCACGATCGTATCCACGTTCGTCATGCCGTCGAGCGGGCTGTTGAAGATGAAGGTGTCCCTGCCGGCACCGCCGGTCAGAAGATCCGCGCCGGTGCCGCCGTAGAGCTTGTCGTTGCCGTTGCCCCCGTTGAGCGCATCGTTGCCGGCATTGCCGTAAAGGCGATCAGCGCCGCCGCCGCCCGTCAGCGTGTCGTCGCCCGTGGCACCATAGAGGCTGTTGGCGAAGTCGTTGCCGCCCAGCACGAGGCCGGTGGCGCCGGCATTACCCCACAGGGACTCGATCTCCTGGCCCGCCGTCAGGGTCAGGTCGATGCTGGCATAGATC
>JAKFVZ010000732.1 GCA_021732965.1 Reyranella sp. | reverse complement strand
CCGGGCTGGACCGGCTGCACCATGCCGATCATGCGGTGCCCGGCCAGCGCGTCGGAGATCATGGCGAGGTAGCGCGGCTCGAAGATGTTGAGCGGCAGCTTGCCGCCCGGCAGCAGCAGCACGCCCTACGAGGGGAAGATCGGCAGCGTCTCTGGCAGCTGCTCGAAGCTCGGCTCGAACGGATTGCGCCCCGGACTCAGGGAAGAGGGCGCCTTGTCACTCACGAGGCGCCCCTCACGAGAACAGGATCGTCGACAGGCGCTTGCGGCCGTCGACCGAGATGGGATCGGTGAAGCCCAAGGCCTCGAAGAACTTCAGCAGCTGCTGGCGCGCGGCCGCCTCGTTCCAGTTGCGGTCGGCCTTGATCATCGCAAGCAGCTCGTCGACCGCTTCCTGCTTCTGGTTCCCGGCCCAGTAGGCCATGGCGAGGTCGAGGCGGGCCTGGAAATCCTTCGGATCGGCCTCCGCCTTGGCCTTGAGGTCGCCGATCGGGCCGGCGTCCTTGGCCTTCTCGGCGAGATCGATCGCGGCCTGGGCGGCCACGACGTCGGCGCCGGTGCGCTCCTTGGCGGGAATCTGCTCCAGCAGCTCCCTGGCCTGCTCGACGTCGCCCAGCGACACCTGGTAGCGCGCGAGGCCGGCCAGGGCGACGACGTTGGTCGGCTCGACGCCCAGGATCTCGCTGTAGAGCTGCGCGGCGGTGTCCATGTCGTTCTGCGCGACCGCGGCCTTGGCCTGTTCGAGCAGTTCGGCCAGCTCCGCCGCTGCCGGGTCGCCGGCGCCGCCGGATGCCTGGATGAGGCGGGCGACGAATTCCTTCAGCTGGCTCTCGGGCACCGCGCCCATGAAGCCATCGACCGGCCGGCCGCCGAAGAAGGCATAGACGGCCGGGATCGACTGGATGCGCAGCTGCTGGGCCAGCATCTGGTTCTTGTCGATGTCGATCTTGACCAGCTTGACCGCGCCCTTGGCCTCCTTGACGACCTTCTCGATCATCGGCTGGAGCGTCTTGCACGGCCCGCACCACGGCGCCCAGAAATCGACGATGACCGGTACGGTACGCGAGGCTTCGAGCACGTCCTTGGCGAACTTCGTCTGGTCGCTGTCCTTGATCAGGTCGGCGGGGGCAGCCTGCGGCGCGGCGCCCTGCAGCATCGTTTCCATGAGTCCTCAAGCGGAATTTGGGTTCACCTGCAATGTGGCGTCGGCCCCCCGGGGAAGCAAGGGGCCAGTGGGCCGAGCAAAGCTCGGCCCGATAGCGGCAGGACATCGCAAAGCGATGTCCGGGAGCGTCGAAGAAAGAGCGCCCTCATGACCCCTCCGTCGCGTAAGACGCGACACCTCCCCATCTGAATGGGGAGGTAGAGTCTACTTCGCTCGGAAAGACTCTACGGCGCGCGGACCTGGTGTTTCATCAACTCGTCACCCAGCCGGCCGGTGAGGAAGAGGCCGCACATCCGGTAATCGCTGATCAGCGACCAGAAGGGCGCCTCGAAGGTGGCGGGCTTGTTCTTCTCGATGAAGAAGTGACCGAACCAGGCCGGTCCGTAGCCGAACACGGGAACGCCCAGCAGCCACCACCAGTTCTGGGTGACGATGGCCCAGACGAGCAATGCCGCGGACGCGATGGTGCCGACATAGTGGACCGCGCGCGTCGAGGGCTTCGCGTGCTCGCGCAGATAGAAGGGCCAGAACTCGGCGTAGGTCCGGAAGCGGGAGGCCATGGGGCCATCATATCGCCTTCGGCGTCGGGCCGAGAAGGTCCCATTTGTTGCCCGCGAGGTCGAGGAAGACGGCGACCTGGCCATAGGCCTCCGTGCGTGGCGGCCGGACGAACGTGACCCCCGCCGCGACCATTCGTCGGTAGATCGCGTCGAAGTCCTCGACCTGGAAGAAAAAGCCGACACGGCCGGCGAACTGGTTGCCGACGATATGCTCCTGTTCCTCGCCGTCGGCCCTTGCGATCAGGATCGCCGTTGCGGCGCCCGGCGGGCGCACGACGACCCATCGTTTCGGCCGGCCGTCGTTGGTGAGCGAGGGGACGTCTTCGACCAGCTCGAAATGCAGGATGCGAACGAAGAAGTCGATGGCCGGGTCGTACTCCTTCACGATCAGGGCAACAAGGTTCAGGTGCGGCATGACGGGGACTCCCGTGTCTCAGCCCAACGCTCCGGACTTCTTCAGTGTTTCGATCTCGCTTTCGCTGAACCCGGTCTCGCGCAGCACCTCGTCATTGTGCTGGCCGACCTCGGGCGGCGGCCCCGCCTTGCGTGGCACGGCGAATCCCAGGCGGATCGGCGTGTTCACGGTGCGCGGGATGGCGGGATTGTCGGTGTCGGCGAAGATGCCGGCATGCTCGGCCTGCTCGTCGCCGATCACGTCGGCCAGCCGGCCGATCACGCCGAAGGGAATGCCGGTGCCGGACAGGAGCTTCTCCCACTCCGCGTAGGTGCGGCTGGCGAATACCGGCATCAGCAGGTCGTGAAGCTCCTGCGCCCGGGCGCGTCTCTCCGGCCGGTCGGTGAAACGAGGATCGGCCAGCAGATCGGGCCGCTCTATGATCCCGCAGAAGGTGGACCACAGCCGGTCGTCGCGGACCATCAGGAGCTGCAGCCAGCGATCGTCCTCAGTGCGGTAGAGGTTGGTCAGCGCATTGCGCGGCTTGTCCGGCGGCGGCCGCACCGGCAGTTGCGCGCCGACCAGCGCGCCGGCCGCCGTCGTGCCGTTGGCCCAGACGCCGTTGGCATAGAGAGACGTGCCGACCCAGCCGCCCTTGCCGGTCTGGTCGCGCCGCCGCAGGCCCATCAGGATCGCGGCGACCAGCGTCATTGCGGTCGCGCGGTCGCCCTGCGCCGGCAGCGAGACGCCGGGCGGCCCGCCGTCGTAGCGCGCCGCATCGAGGATGCCGGAGCGGCCGAAATAGGCGGTGATGTCGAAGCCCGGCCGGTCACGGTCGGGGCCGCTCTCGCCGTAGCCGGTCAGCGAGCAGTAGACGAGGCGCGGGTTGATCGGCTCGATGTCTTCCCAGCGCAGCCGCAGCCGTTCGCGTGCCGGCGGCGGGAAGTTCACGATCATCACGTCGGCCCGCTTCAGCAGCCGCTCGAGGATGGTGCGGGCGCCGTCGGTCTTGAGGTCGAGCGCCAGCGAGCGCTTGTGGCGGCCATCGAGCTGCCATGGGAAGTTCCGGTCGCTCTGCGGGTAGCTGGCGTTGCGGAAGCTGTTGCGGTGCGGGTCGCCGTCGACCGGCGGTTCGATCTTGATGACGTCGGCGCCGAAGTCGCCGAGCGCCGCCGCCGCGGCCGGGGCTGCGATGAACGAGCTGATGTCGAGGACGGTGAGGCCGGCCAGCGGCAACGGCTCTTCCGGTGTCATCGCAGCGCACCGCTTGCCTTGAGGGCCGCGACTTCCTGCGGGCTGACGCCGGCCTCGCGCAGCACCTGCTCGCCATGTTCGCCGAGCGCGGGGGCTGGGTGCGCCACGCGCGGGCTGGCGAAGCCCAGTCGAATGGGATCGGCCAGGGTGCGCGGCATGTCGGGGATGGCCGTCTCGACCACGGCGCCGCAGGCCACCGCTTGTTCATCGTCGGGCACGTCCTGCGGCCGGCTGATCACGCCGAAGGTGACGGCGTGCGCCGCCAGCGCCTCGCGCCAATGCTCGTAGGGCTGCGTGGCGAAGGTGTCGCTGAGGAGGCCGGCCAGTTCGCCGGCGCGGGCGCGGCGCTCGGGCTCGGTGGCGAAGCGCGGATCGTCGATCAGGGCTTCCAGCCCCATCGCCCGGCAGAGCGGTGCCCAGAGCTTGTCAGCGCGCACGATGGTAAGCTGGAGCCAGCGGTCGTCGGCCGTGCGGTAGATGTTGCCCAGCGCCGACCGCGGCCGGTCGGGCGGCGGCCGGTGCGGCAGGAAGGCGCCGACGAGTGCGGCTTGCGCGATCACGCCGCACGACCACAGGCCGTTTCCGAGCAGCGACGTGCCGACCCACGAGCCCTCACCCGTCTTCATGCGGTGCATCAGCGCCATCAGGATCGCCGACACCAGCGACATCGCCGTGGCGCGGTCGCCCTGCGCGGGACCGGGCACGCCCGGCGGCCCGCCTTCGTAGCGCTGCGCATCGAGGAGGCCGGAGCGGGCGAAGTAGGCGGTGGCGTCGAAGCCCGGCCGGTCGCGGTCGGGGCCGCTCTCGCCGTAGCCGGTGAGCGACGCGTAGATCAGCTTCGGGTTGACCTGCTTCACGTCCTCGTAGGCAAGCTTGAGCTTGTCGCGCACCGGCGGCGGGAAGTTGCAGATCAGGATGTCGGAGACCGCGATCAGCCGGTCGAGCGCCGCGCGGGCGTCGGCCTGCTTGAGATCGAGCACGATGGAGCGCTTGTTGCGCGAATCCATCTGCCAGGGATAGTTGACCTCGCTTTTCGGGTAGTTCGACGAATCGTGCATGATCCGCCGGTTGGGATCGCCCTCCGGCCCCTCGACCTTGATCACGTCGGCGCCCCAGTCGCCCAGCACGACGGCGGCGGCCGGTGCGGCGATGAACGAGCTGATGTCCAGTACGCGCAATCCCGCCAGAGGCAGGCCAGTCTCGGTCATGGATTTTTCCCTTTCGCGGTCGATATGGGCGCGGGGCTCTGGTCGCAGTCAACAGGGCTCGCTAGCCTGATTTCGGCACGCGGTGTGCTTGCCGGAAATCAAGAGCGGGGACCCCATCGTGGCAAAGAAGCGTAAGCCCAATTTTCTGGTCGTGCTGATCGACGACCTCCGGTTCGACGAGCTGGGGATCTGCGGCCATCCCTACATGAAGACGCCGCATATCGACCGGATCGGCCACGAAGGCGCGATGTTCACCTCGGCGTTCCACACCACGCCGCTCTGCTCGCCCAACCGCGCCTCGATCCTCACCGGCCAGTATGCGAGCCGCCACGGCATCATCGACAACGTCGCGCGCGATGCGCACAGCCATCGGCTGCCGAACTACCATGTCATCCTGCAACGGCTGGGCTACGAGACCGCCCATATCGGCAAGTGGCACATGGGCAACTCCGGCGGACCGCGACCGGGCTACGACAAATGGGTGAGCTTCCCCGGCCACGGGTCGATCATCGACCCGGTTCTCAACATCGACGGCAAGGAAAAGAAGTACGAAGGCTACATCACCGACCTGCTGAACGGGCATGCCGTCGATTTCCTGAAGAAGAAGCGCGACAAGCCGTTCGCTCTGTTCTTCGCCCACAAGGCCGTCCACCCCGACGCCTTCCAGGCGGCCGACGGCACGATCGACTTCACCGACGGCGGCTATCGTCCGGCGCCGCGCCACGCCGATCTCTACAAGGGCGAGCACTTCCCGCGCCGGCCCAATGCGCTGCCGGCGGCCGATGTGGTGAAGGACAAGCCGGCCTGGACGGAAGCCCACGCGATGCGCGTCAACGAGGCGTCGCGCAAGGTGCTGGACGGAATCCTGGCCGGCACCGACGAGGAGATCCGCCTGCGTGCCGCCATGATGGCCTCGGTCGACGAGGGCATGGGCGACATCTTCAAGGTGCTGGAAGAGAATGGCGAACTCGACAATACCTTCATCCTGTTCTTCGGAGACAACGGCTACTTCTTCGGCGAGCACGGGCTGGGGCCGGAGCGGCGCTTCGCCTACGAGGAAGGCATCAAGTCGCCGTTCCTCATCCGCTATCCCGCCTGGTTCAAGCCGGGCACCGTGAACGACGAACTGGTGCTGGCGCTCGACATCGCGCCGACCCTGGTCGACCTCGCCGGCGGCAAGGCCGCCGATTTCAAGACGATGCAGGGCCTGTCGCTGAAACCGCTTGCGAAGGGGGCCAAACCGAAGGGTTGGCGCACCTCGTTCATGTGCGAATACTTCAGCGAGAACGCCATGCCGTGGCTCGTCGGCATGAGCTACAAGGCGATTCGCACGAAGCGTCACAAGTACATCCATTGGACGCAGAAGTCGCTCGACGGCGTCGCGTGCGACGAACTCTACGATCTCAAGAGCGATCCCTACGAAATGAAAAACCTGATCGGCAAGCGATCGGAGCAGGGTCTGGTCGCGCGCTTGCGCAAACAGCTCGCCGCTTTGGTCGCAAAATCGGTCGGTCTTTAATCAGTCGTCCTGAGCGCAGCGAAGGACCTCACATTGCGGGCAGGTACGATGTAGCGAATGCGAGATCCTTCGCTTCGCTCAGGATGACAGGAGGGTAAATGTCGCATCTCAAACGGCGATCGCTTCTCGCGGCGGCTCTCGCACTTCCTTCGACTGTCGCTCTGGCGCAGTCCTGGCCCGCCAAGCCGATTCGCATGATCGTGCCCCTGGCGCCGGGGGCCACGGCCGACATCGTCGCGCGCCTGTTCGCCGATGAACTCGGCAAGGCACTTGGCCAGACCATCGTGGTCGACAACAAGACCGGCGCAGGCGGGACGATCGCCACCGCCGAGCTGGCCCGCGCCCCGGCCGACGGCTACACGATGGGCCTGGTCTCGCAGGGTACGATGGTATTCAACATCGGCCTCTACAAGACTCCGGGCTACGATCCGCTGAAGGACCTCGCGATGGTCGCGGTGAGCGGCGGCGTGTCGAACGTCCTGATCGTGTCTCCCGACAACCCGGCCAAGACGGTGGCGGACCTGCTCGCGCAGGCGCGTGCCAAGCCGGGCGAGCTCACTTATTCGTCGGGTGGGGTGGGGACCAGCCATCACATGTCCGGGGTTCTCCTCGAACTGCGGACCGGTGTGAAGCTGCAGCATGTGCCCTATCGCGCGACGCCGGCAGGCATCCAGGCCGTCGCCAACGGCGAGGTGGCGATGGGCTTGTTCAACACGCCGACGGTCATCGGCCTGATCAAGGGCGGCAAGCTCAAGGCGCTGGCCGTGACCAGCGAGCAGCGCTCCACCCTCCTGCCAGACGCGCCGACGATGATCGAGGCCGGGGTCAAGGAATACGTCGTGAACACCTGGATGGGCTTCGCGGTCCCGGCCGGCGTGCCCGAGCCGGTGATCACGCGTCTCAATGCCGAGATCAACCGCATCGGCCAGTTGCCGCAGGTGCGCGAGAAGATGATGGGCCAGGGCATCGAAATGCTGCCGCCGGGCTCGCCGGCAGCGGCGCAGAAGCTGGTTCGCGACGACCTCGCAGTTTGGCTCCCCATCATCAAGGCCTCGGGCGCGTCGGCGGATTAGGCGCCACCCGGCGCCATTCTTGCCAAAGCGGGGTCTTGCGCGTATCTCCCCCTGTCCTTCAATCAGGGGTGCGCGCACGCTAGGCGCATATAGTCATGGGCTACAGAGTCGCCGTCGTCGGCGCGACCGGTAACGTCGGTCGCGAAATGTTGCAGATCCTGGCCGAGAGGAATTTCCCGGTCGACGACGTCGTCGCGCTGGCATCGGCTCGTTCGGTCGGCCTGCAGGCCTCGTTCGGCGACAAATCGGTCCTGAAGGTCCAGGACCTCGCGAAGTTCGACTTCAAGGGCATCGACATCGTGCTGAGTTCGCCCGGCGCCAAGGTGTCGGCCGAGCACAGTCCGCGCGCCGCCAAGGCTGGCGCCGTGGTGATCGACAACACCTCCTACTGGCGCATGGACCCGGACGTGCCGCTGGTCGTGCCCGAGGTCAATCCGCAGGCGATCGCCGGCTACAAGGGCCGCGGCATCATCGCCAACCCGAACTGCTCGACCATCCAGATGGTCGTGGCGCTGAAGCCGATCCACGACGCGGCCGGCATCAAGCGCGTCGTCGTGTCGACCTACCAGTCGACGTCGGGCGCCGGCAAGGAAGCGATGGACGAGCTGGTCAGCCAGACCAAGAGCTTCTTCGTCAACCAGACGCTCGACCCGGTGAAGTTCACCAAGAACATCGCCTTCAACGTCATTCCCCAGATCGACGTCTTCATGGATGACGGCTCGACCAAGGAAGAGTGGAAGATGGTGGTCGAGACCAAGAAGATCCTCGATCCGAAGATCAAGGTCCACGCGACCTGCGTGCGCGTGCCGACCTTCGTCGGTCATGCCGAGGCGGTGAACCTCGAACTCGAGCGGCCGCTTGAAGATGACGAAGCGCGCCGCATCCTCGCGGCGGCGCCCGGCGTGCTGGTCGTCGACCAGCGCGAGCCCGGCGGTTACGTGACGCCGAAGGAAGTCACCGGTCAGGACGGCGTGTTCGTGAGCCGCATCCGCTCCGATCCCACGGTCGAGAACGGCCTGGCGATGTGGGTCGTCAGCGACAATCTGCGCAAGGGCGCGGCGCTGAACGCCGTCCAGATCGCCGAGGAACTGGTCAAGAGCTACGTCTAGGGCCACGTTGCCCCAGATACGCGGCAAGACGAATGGCGTGGACCGGCAGGTCCGCGCCATTTTCGTTTGAGAACGGGTGCTTGCCGGGGGCCGCTGAGGTAAACTGCGAGCGTGAACGACACGCCCAACTTCCACCCGACGAAGCGGGAATCGGCGGCTTCCAGCGCGCCGACACCCTTGTTCGGCAGTGCGGCCGACAGCTTCGTGCAGCAGTTGCGCCTTGCGTCGCAGGCCCATCGCGCCGGCCGGCTCGACGAGGCGATCGCCTCCTATCTGCGCATGCTCTCGGTGCGTCCAGATCACGCCGAGCTGCAC
>JAKFVZ010000252.1 GCA_021732965.1 Reyranella sp. | reverse complement strand
GCATAGATGTTGTTGCCGTAGGCGTAGCGCGTGGTGTCGTAGGGCACGGCGCCCAGGGTGGGCTTGAGGCCGACCAGCCCCGAGCAGGAGGCGGGGCCGCGCACCGAGCCCGCGCCGTCGGTGCCGAGCGAGAGGGGGCCGAGACCCGCGGCTACCGCGGCCGCACCGCCGCCGCTCGATCCGCCGGGCGTGCGTTCCAGGTTCCACGGGTTGCGCGTGACGCCAAACGGGCCGTCGGTCAGTCCCTTGACGCCGAACTCCGGCGTCGTCGCCTTGGCGAAGATGACCGCGCCGGCGGCGCGCAGGCGCTGTACCAGAAGATCGTCGGACGCGGCCGGGCCGTTGCCCTCGAAGATCGCGGAGCCGTGGCGCGTCGGTGCCCCCTCGACGTCGACAAGGTCCTTCACGCTGATCGGAATGCCGTGCAGGGGCCCCAGTTTTTCACCCCGTGTGACGGCTTCCTCGGCCTTCTTCGCCTCGCGGCGCGCCTGGTCGACCATGACCTCGCGGAAGCAGTTGATCACGGGGTTGGCCCGCTCGGCAGCCTTCAGGACCGCGTCGAGATATTCGACGGGCGAAAGCTTCTTGTTGCGGATGAGGTTGGCGGCCTGCACGGCCGGGGTGAAGAGAAGATCTGTATCGGTCATGGCGCACACTAGCCCATCCTCGACACGGTCTGCACGCTGCGCTACGCCCGCTGCCGATGTTCTCGCTTCCCGTCCTGGCGGCGCTCGCAGTCGTTGCCGTCGTGACCTCGTTCATTTCCGGCATCTTCGGCATGGCGGGCGGCATGCTGCTGATCGGCTTCCTGCTGATCTTCCTGCCCGTGCCGGTCGCCATGGTGTTCCACGGCGTCATCCAGATCGCGGCCAACGGCTGGCGCGCCTGGCTTTGGCGCCATCACGTGAACTGGAACGTCGTGCTTCAGTTCGGTGCGGGGGCCGGGGCTTCGCTGGTCGTCTTCTCCTTCTTCGATTTCGTGCCCGACAAGGCACTGGTGCTGATGGCTGTCGGCGCGACGCCGTTCATCGCGCTGGCGGTGCCGCAGCGCATCGCCCCCAACATCGAGCGCGGCGGCCAGGCGTTCCTGGCGGGCGCGATCGGCGGCGCCATCCAGCTCGTCTCCGGCGTGACCGGTCCGCTGCTCGACATCTTCTATGTCCGCACCGGCATGACGCGGCAGGTCAATGTCGCCACCAAGGCCGCGGCACAGGTTCTTGGCCACCTCACGAAGGTGATCTATTTCGGCCTGGTGATCGAAGGACCGGCCGGACGCGACCTCGAACAGTGGCTGGTCATGGGCTACGCTGCGGCCTTCGCGGTGATCGGCACGACCCTGTCGCGCAGTTTCCTCGACCGCATGTCGGACAAGCAGTTCTATCATTGGACGCGCCGGGTGATCCTGGCCCTGGGCGCGGTCTACATTGCGCAGGGTATCTGGCTGATGGTGACGCGATGAGCGACGTGAAGGACCAGGTACGCGCGCTGCTCGATCGCCTGCCGGACGATTGCACCTTCGCCGATGTGCAGCGCGGCATCGCCGTCATGATGTGGCCCAAGCGCGACGATGGCAGTCTGGCGCCGCCACAACGACTCGACCCCGACGAAGTGAAGCGCCGCCTGCGCGAATGGATGAAATCGGAGAGGGACAAATGAAGGACCGCGTTTCGATCGATCTCAAGGACGGCGTCGCCGACGTGCGCCTGATCCGTGCCGACAAGATGAACGCGCTCGATCCGGCGATGTTCGAGGGCATCATCGAGGCGGGCGCGAAGCTTGCCGCCATGCCGGGCCTGCGCTGCGTCGTGCTGTCGGGCGAGGGCAAGGCCTTTTGCGCCGGCCTCGACATGGGCAGCTTTGCCGCGATGAAGGCTGAAGGCGATGCGGTGCCGGGCGTCCGCGACCTCACCAGGCGTACCCACGGTATCGCCAACCGGCCGCAGCAATGCGCCTGGCTGTGGCGCGAGCTGCCGGTGCCGGTGATCGCCGCCGTCCATGGCGTGGCGTTCGGCGGCGGCTTCCAGATCGCGCTGGGACCTGACATCCGCTACGCCACACCGGACGCGCGGTTTTCGGTGATGGAGATCAAGTGGGGCCTCGTGCCCGACCTCGCCGGCACGCAGCTCATGCGCCATCTGGCGCGCGAGGACGTGGTTCGCGAGCTCACCTATACGGGGCGAATCTTCAACGGCGCCGAGGCGCGCGAGATGGGTTTCGTGACCCGCGTGGTCGACGATCCGCGCGCCGCGGCGCTGGAGACTGCGCGGGAGATCGCCTCCAAGAGCCCCGACGCGATGCGCGCCAACAAGCGGCTGCTCAATGCCGCCGTCGCGACGGATGCGGCTTCGGGCCTGATGATGGAATCGGTCGAACAGCAGAAGCTGATCGGCTCGCCAAACCAGCTCGAAGCCATCATGTCCAACCTGCAGAAGCGCGCCGCGAACTACACGGATTGAATTCGAGTCTCAAGGGAGCGCGCCACTCAGGTGGCGCGCTCCCTTGATCTGCAAATCGTCGATCAGCGCCCCTTGAACACCGGCTTGCGCTTCTCGACGAAGGACGCGACGGCTTCCTTGTGATCCTCGGTGCGCGAGGACTGGACCAGGCGTTCGGCCTCGCGATAGTGCGCGTCCGAGTAGTTGATGTGCAGCGCTTCGTCGAGATTATCCTTCATGTGGCGCAGCGCGACGCGCGGGCCCTCGGCGATCGACTTTGCGAAGGCGAAGGCCTCGTCCTGCAGCTTGGCGTCGTCGACCACGCGGTTCACGAGTCCGATCTGCTCGCAGCGCTCGGCGCTGACCTTCTCCGAGGTGAACATCAGCTCGCGCGCCCGCATCGAGCCGATGGTGCGCGTCAGCAGCCACGAGATGCCGTAGTCGCCCGAGAGGCCAATCTTGGCGTAACCGGTGGTGCAGAAGGACGACTTGGCGGCGATGCGGATGTCGCAGGCTAGGGCGATGGCGAGGCCGGCGCCGGCCGCCGCGCCGGGGAGGGCGGCGATGGTGGGCTTGCGCACGCCGACCAGCGCGCCGGTGAGGTGCGTCTGGCGCCAGCGCAGGTCGGCCAGCCGCTCCTCGTAGCTCATCTGGCCGCGCGGGCCCCGGCCGCCCATGCCCTTCACGTCGCCGCCGCTGCAGAAGGCGGTGCCGGCACCGGTGATCAGCAGGGCGCCCACGGCATCGTCGTCGCCGCGCGCCTTGATCTGGTTGCGCAGGGCTTCCGTGAGGTCGGGCGACATGGCGTTGCGCGCCTCGGGGCGGTTCAGCGTGATCAGCGCGACGCCGTCGCGGACGCTGCACAAGAGTTCGGTTGTGCCGGTATCGATTTCCATGTGACCTTCTCCTTGCCATGACATTCCCGGTCACCGAACACACCGTCAAGACCGCCCGTCACACGACGGGCTATCTCGCCTGCGGAGCGGAAGACGCCCCGCTGATCGTCTTCGTCCACGGCTGGCCCGAGCTGTCGCTGTCCTGGCGACACCAGCTTCCGGTCTTTGCCGCCCTGGGGTTCCGCTGCATCGCGCCCGACATGCGCGGCTACGGCCGCTCCAGCACCTATGCGCGCCACGAGGATTTCGCGCAGGAGGAGATCGTCGCCGACATGGTCGAACTGCTGGCCGCCCTCGGTTGCGACAAGGCCGTCTGGGTGGGCCACGACTGGGGCAGCCCGGTCGTGTGGAACATGGCTGCGCATCATCCGGAGAAGGTCGTAGGCGTGGCGAGCCTGTGCGTGCCGTATCTCCCGACCGGCTTCACGCTCGAGACCTGCGTGCCGCTGGTCGATCGCTCGATCTATCCCGAGGCGCAGTTTCCGGCAGGACAGTGGGACTACCAGTTCTTCTACGAGGAGAGCTTCGACAAGGCTTGCGCGAGCTTCGACGCCAATCCGCGCAACGTCGTGAAGGCGTTGTTCCGCAAGGGCGACCCTTCGCGTGTCGGCAAGCCCGCGCCGACCTCGATGGTGCGCAAGGCCGGCGGCTGGTTCGGCGGCGGCGCCTGCCCGGACGTGCCGCGCGATCCCGACGTGCTGACCGAGGCCGACATGGAGGCCTATGCCGCCGCGCTGGCGAAGAACGGCTTCTTCGGTCCCGACTCCTGGTACATGAACCACAAGGCCAACGGCGCCTATGCAAAACGCGCTGCGAATGGCGGCAGGCTCGCCATGCCGGCCCTGTTCCTGCACGGCGCCTACGACACGACCTGCGAGACGATGACCTCGAAGCTGGCCGACCCGATGCGCCGCGACTGCGCCGATCTCACCGAGGTCGTCGTGCAATCCGGTCACTGGATGGCACAGGAACAGCCCGTTGCCGTGAACGCGGCGCTCGCGAAGTGGCTGGCCGCGAAGCTGCCGGGCTACTGGAAAACGTGAAGTGCCGCCGGTGCTCGCTCGCCGACGAGAGGGCGAGCGAGCCGTCAAACCGGAGGTGAGATTTACTCGGCCGAGATCTTCCCGACCTCGATGACGTTCTTCCACCGGGCGATCTCGCCCGTCAGGAACTTGGCGAACTCCTCGCCATTGCTGGCGACGACCTCGAAGCCCACCGCCTCGAACTGCGACTTGATGTCGGGCGCCGTGGCCGAGGCGATCAGCTCGGCTTCGAGTTTCTTGCGCACGTCGGCCGGCAGGCCCTTCGGCGCGGCCGCGGCCTGCCAGGAATAGACCTCGAGGTCCTTCACGCCCCCCTCGGCCATGGTCGGGACGTCCGGCAGCGCCGGCGCCCGCGCGGCGCTGGTGACGCCCAGCGCCTTCAGCTTGCCCGCCTTCACGTGCTGGGCGATGGCGCCCAGGTTCTGGAACGACACGTTGGCGTGGCCCGAGATCAGGTCGCTGATGGCCGGTCCACCGCCCTTGTAAGGAACGTGGATGCCGGTCGTGCCGGTCTTCTGCAGGAACAGCGCCGCCGTCAGATGGTCGGACGAGCCGGTGCCGGACGAGGCGAAGGTCACCTTGTCGGGATTCTTCTTCAGGTACTCGACTAGTTCGGCGACGGTGTTCGCCGGGAAGCCGGGGTTCGCCACCAGCACGTTGGGCGTCCGCACCGCGACGCTCAGCAGGTCGAAATCCTCCAGCGGGTTGTAACGCAGGTCCTTGAACAAAGCGGGATTGATGCCGAACACGCCGATCGAGCCCACGAGGAACGTGTAGCCGTCGGGCTTGGCCTGCTTCAGCGCCACCGCGCCGATCGCCCCGTTGGCGCCGCCGCGATTGTCGACGACGATGGATTGGCCGACGCGTTCCGCGAGCTTCTTGGTCAGGAGGCGGGCGGTCATGTCCGAGGCGCCGCCGGGCGGGAAGGGGACGATGACCGTGACGGCCCGGTCGGGATACTGGGCCTGCGCGGACAGGCTCGCCAGGGCGGTCAGGACGAACGCCACTATACTCAACGCTTTCATGCTTTCACTCCCTGTGACTCTGTTGGACCTATATCAGGTCGCGGCTTTTGCCCTTAACGCCGCAAACCGGTCGAGGCTCTCCTTCGGCCAGAGTTCGTTGCGGTCGTAGTACTCCTCCACGGCGGGAACGCCGGCGGGCAGCACGACCCAGGGCTGCTTGCTCATGGTAAAGATGTGGACGTCGGGCGGCAGCCGGTCGGGCTCGTCGAGCGTGCCGACGCGCACGAAGCGAACCGTGGGGCCGGCGCCGGAATAGTTGCTCCACACCGCGATGCGGCATTTCGGGCAGCGCGAGATCTTCTGGCCCTTGCCGCTGAGGCTCGGCGTGTCGACCACCTCCACCTCGCCGCCCAGCGGCTCAACGCGATCGGCCTCGATCATGGCGTTCATCGCGAAGGCTGTCCCCGAATCGCGCTGGCACCAGCGGCAATGGCAGCAATTCACGAACAGTGGCCGTGAGGCGAGCCTGTAGCGAATGTGCCGGCAGGTACAGCCGCCTTCGAAGGTTTCCGTCTGGCTGGTCATCGCGTTCGTCTCCCGGCTAATGTCCGCGTCTGAAATCAATTGGGCGGAGAGTAGACATGGCCGGACGGCTGCAGGGCAAGGTGGCGGTGGTGACGGGCGCGGCGCCGCGCGGCGAGGGCGTCGGCAACGGCATGGCGACGGCGCTGCTGTTCGCCAAGGAAGGCGCCAGGGTCGTCCTCGTCAATCGCAGCGCCGACCGTGCCGAGGGACTGGCGAAGCAGATCAAGGACGAGGGTGGCGAGGCGTCGGTCTTCGCGGCCGACGTGGCGAAGATCGATGAAGCCGAGGCGATGGCCGACTTCGCGATGAAGAAATACGGCCGCCTCGATATCCTGCACAACAATGTCGGTATCGGTGGACCGGGCACGCCCGAGACGGTCACGCTCGAAACCTGGAACAAGGTGCTGGAGGCCAATCTCACGACGACGATGCTCTGCACCAAGTCCTGCCTGCCGCGGATGAAGGAAGGTGGCGGCGGTTCGATCATCATGGTGTCGTCGATCGCCGGTGCGGTGGGCCTGATGGGCAGCGCCGGCGCGGTGGCCTACGCGACGGCGAAGGCCGGGCTGCACGGGTTCACGATGTCGGTCGCGGCCGACTATGCGACGCAGAACATCCGCGCCAATTGCATCATCGTGGGCTCGGTGCACACGCCGATGGTGGCGCATCTCGGCGCCGAGGCGCGCGACCGGCGCAAGAAGATGGTGCCGATGCAGGTCGAGGGCACCGCCTGGGACATCGCGCACGGCGCGGTCTATCTCGCTTCCGACGAATCGCGCTGGGTGACAGGCGTGATGCTGCCGATCGACGGCGGTCTCGTGTCGCTGCGGGCCTGGCCGCGATGATCCGGCTGCTGGCGGTGCTCCTCGCTCTGGCGGTGCCCGTTCACGCACAAAGCCAGATGGAGCTCAACCAGCAAGCCGGCACGGCACTGCAGGACGCCGACCGGCAGCTCAACGCCGTCTACACGAAGCTGCGGACGCGCCTCGGGCCCGAGAGCCGCGCGCGCCTGCAGGCCGCGGAGGAAGCCTGGATCCGCTTCCGCGACCAGGAATGCGCCTTCATCGGTTCACCGACGATCGGTGGTTCGATCCACGGGATGATCGTCGCCCAATGCCAGACGCGCCTCACGCTTGCGCGCGTGAAGGATCTTGAGATCCAGCTCGACTGCCCGGAAGGCGACCTGTCCTGCGTCCGGAATTAGAGATGGGTTTGTCGTCCTGAGCGAAGCGAAGGACCTAACGGAACGACCAAGGTACTGCGTGGCGGGCGCGAGATCCTTCGCTTCGCTCAGGATGACAAAGGGTTTGTCCTCACTTGGCTCTGAGCGCAGCCCGCCGTTCGTGATGCCACGTATAGAGGCCTGACGCGACGATCACCGCGGCGCCGGCCAGGGTCCAATGGTCGGGGACGTCGCCGAACACGATCACGCCCAGGATCGTGACGAAGACCAGCAGCGTGTAGCTGTAGGGCTGGACGGCGCCGGCCTCGGCATAGTCCAGGGCCTTGATCAGCGCGTAGTGGGCGAGCGCGCCCAGTATCGCGATGGCGATCAGCAGGCCCCAGCCTGTCGCATCCGGCCAACGCCATTGCAGCGGTCCTACCAGAGTCGTCGCGCCGAAGGCCACGAACGCCGACCAGACGAGCGTCGTGTCGGGCGTATCGGTGCGCGAGCACAGGCGGATCAGGATCTGGTACGCGCCCCACAGGATCGCGCCCGCGACCGGCAGCAGCAGTGCCCCGTCGAGTTCGCGAAAGCCCGGCCGCACGATCAGCAGCACGCCGACGAAGCCCGCGGCGACGGCGGTCCAGCGCGCCGGCCCGGCTTTTTCACCGAGAAACAGCACGCCCAGCGCGATCACGATCAGCGGGGAGGTCGCGGCGACCGCGTGCGTATCGGCCAGCGGCAGGTAACGGAAGGCCAGCACGAACACCGCGCTCTCGACCACCGCCAGCAGCGCGCGGCCGAGCTGCAGCCAGGGGCGGGCCGACCGCGCGGCAGCGCGCAGGCCGCGGCGGCGCACGACGAACCAGGCGAACAGACAGAAGATGGCGTAGCGCACCCACATCATCTGGCCGATCGGATAGTCGGCCACCATCCACTTGGTGATGGTGTCCATGCTGGCGAAGCCCAGCATGGCGAGCATGGTGAAGATCGCGCCGCGCGAAGTGTTGTTGCGGCCCGGATCGGCCGCGGGCCGCGTCATTCCGCGGCGGCGACGCGATGCGCCGGAGGCCGGAAGGCCGGGATCACGCGTTCGGCGAAGAGCTTCAGGCTCTTCATCGTCTTCTCGCGCCCATAGTAGGGCGGGTAGTGCAGCAGCAGCGAGGTCATGCCGGTGCGCGCCTGCATCTCGCGCAGGCGCGCGATCACCGTCTCGGCCGAGCCGTGGAGGAGCGTTGTGTTCAGCAGGTCGTCGTAGCTGAGTTGGCCACCCTTCTCCGACACCGAGCCGAGATAGCCCGCCGTGCCGGTGCCGCCGAAATGCGCGATGTGGCGGACGATCGCCTCCTCGGTCTCGGCGCGCGCCTGCGCGTCGGTGTCGGCGATGTAGACCCAGCGGGCGATGTCGATCTGTCCCGCGGCGGGGTTCTTCGAGCGCTCCGCCGAAGCTTTCGCCAGCTCGCGCTTGTAGAGCGAGGTCTGGGCCGCCAGCGTCTCGATGCCCGGC
>JAKFVZ010000255.1 GCA_021732965.1 Reyranella sp. | reverse complement strand
GGTCTGGGAATTCCTCGTGGATTCCGAGAAGCGCGGGTTATGGCTTGCCAGCGGGCCGATGGATCTCAAACCGGGCGGTGCGGTGGAACTTCGCTTCCAGCATCGCGATCTTTCGCCTCACAAGGCAGTTCCGCCCGAGCGCTTCAGGGATATGGATGAAACGGGCCATGTCAGTCGCGAGCGTGTGCTGCGCGTGGAGCCGCCAAGGCTGCTGACGATTTCCTGGGGAGAGTCGGACGTGACATTCGAACTGGTGCCCGAGGGTGCCAGGGTGAGGCTCATTCTCACCCATCGGCGTCTCACGGATCGCGGTGAATTGGTGCAGACCTCGGGCGGATGGCATACGCACCTCGCCATTCTCGAGGACCGTGCCAACGGTCGAACACCGCCCTCGTTCTGGACGGTGTTCGCGGATATCGAAGGCGAGTACGACTCGCTCTTTCCGAAGACCTGATTACTGGGTCGCAATTTCCTTGTCGTATTGCGGCTCGTCGGTGAAGACGAGCAGTCGTCGTGCATGGGTTTCGCGGTCCATGCAGGCCTTGTAGCCCGACGTGGCCGGCACCAACCCATAGTCACGGCAGGCATCGCGAGCATCGGCCGTCACGCGGGCCATCGTGTAGGCGATTTCCGGCTTGCCCCATTCGAGCGCGCGGGTGGCTTGCGACAGGCAGTATTCGTAGCCTTCCGAGCTGGGCTTCAACCCCTGTTCGCGGCAGATCCGCTCGGCTTGGCTCTGCGCGGACGCCGGGGGGATCGGCGGCGCGAAGGCCGCGATGGCCGCCACGAGAAGGGTGCTGCCCAGCGCGAAGCCGGCGTTGAGCTGGTTGCGAGTCATGGACTGCTCCCGGGGAATGGGTTGCGATCAGATACCCAATAAACGTCAGGAATCGACCGGCGGTTGCCAATACAAACGATACAATCGTCCGGCAACCGCCCCGGTTTCGCCCCAATTCCCCGTGGCGATCAGTAGCTCTTCGGCAGTCCCAGCACCCGTTCGGCGACATAGCAGAGGATGAGCTGCTCGCTCACCGGCGCGATGCGGGCGATCATGACCTCGCGCAGGAAGCGCTCGACATGGAACTCCTTGGCATAGCCGTAGCCGCCATGGGTGAGGATGGCGCGCTCGCAGGCGTCGTAGGCGGTGCGGGCGCCGAGATACTTGGCCGAGTTGGCCTCGGCGCCGCATTCCTTGCCGTTGTCGTACAGCCAGGCCGCCTTGAAGGTCAGGAGGTTGGCCGCCTCGAGCTGCATCCAGCTCTCGGCCAGCGGATGCTGGATCGCCTGGTTCTTGCCGATCGGCCGGCCGAACACGACCCGCTCCTTGGCATACTGGGTGGCGCGCGCGAGGGCAGCCTTGCCGATGCCGATCGCTTCGGCGGCGATCAGGATGCGCTCCGGGTTGAGCCCGTGCAGCAGGTAGTGGAAGCCCTTGCCCTCTTCGCCGATGCGATCCTCGAGCGGCACCTTCAGCCCGTCGATGAACACCTGGTTGGTGTCGATCGCCTTGCGGCCCATCTTCTCGATCTCGCGTACCTCGATCTTGCCGCGGTCGAAGTCGGTGTAGAACAGCGACAGCCCGTCGGTCGGCCGCTTGCACTTTTCCTTGGGCGTCGTGCGGGCGATCAGCAGCATCTTGTCGGCGACCTGTGCCGTCGTGGTCCAGGTCTTCTTGCCGTGGACGACATAGCCGTTGCCATCGCGCTCGGCCTTGGTCTCAAGTGCCGTGGTGTTGAGGCCGGCGTCGGGTTCGGTAACGGCGAAGCAGCCCTTCACCTTGCCCTTGATGATGTCGGGCAGGATGCGCTTCTTCTGTTCCTCGTTGCCAAAGACCACGATGGGGTTGGGTCCGAACACGTTGAGATGGATCGCCGAGGCGCCTTGCAGCGCCGCGCCCGATTCGGCGACCGCCTGCATCATGATCGAGGCCTCGGTGATGCCGAGGCCCGATCCGCCGTATTCCTCGGGCATGGCGATGCCCAGCCATCCGGCATCGGCCATCGTGCGGTAGAAATCCTCGGGGAAGCCGCCGTCCTTGTCCTTCTTCAGCCAGTATTTGTCGTCGAAGCCGGCGCACAGCTTGGCGACGCTGTCCTTGATGGCGAGCTGGTCTTCGGAAAAGGCGAAATCCATGGGTCGTGTCCTAACGATTGAGGCCGAGGAAGCTCATCATGAGCCGGTTGAACGGCTCGGGCCGCTCGACGTTGGGCAGGTGGCGGGCCTTGGCGATGTCCTCATAGCGCGCGCCGGGGATCCTGGAGGCGATCAGCTTGTTGCGATCCGGCGGCGTGGCCGGATCGTCGTCGCCGCAGATCACCAGGGTCGGGATCTTGATGGTCGGCAGGCGATCGAGATAGTCGAAGTTCTGGATGGCGGCGGCGCAGCCCAGGAAGCCCGCGTCCGAGGTGCCGCAGATCGTCGAATGGATTTCTTTCCAGCGGGTCGGATTGGCGTCCTTGAACTCCGCCGTGAACCATCGCTCCATGTTGCCGTCGGCCAGCGCCTTCACGCCGCCCTTGCGGACCGCCGCCTTGCGCTGATCCCACTGCCCGCCCGCATCGTCGGGCGAGGAGGGATGCGTGTCGCAGAGCGTGAGCGAGTGCAGGCGCTCGGGATAGGCGAGGGCAAAACCCTGGCCGATCATGCCGCCGATCGACAGGCCGATGTAATGCACCTTCCAGATGCCCAGCACGTCGAGCGCGCCTTTCACGTCGGCCGCCAGCGCGTCCATCGTGTAGTCGCCCTCGACCGGCTGGCTGCCGCCATGCCCGCGCATGTCGAGGCGCAGCACGCGATAGCCCGCGGCCAGCAGCGGAACGAGCTGCTCGGTCCACATGCCGCCATCGGCCGCCAGCGAATGGGTGAAGCAGACCGCCGGCGCATTCTGCGGCCCGGCAAGGTCGAAGTAGATCTTACGTCCGTCGAGATTGAGAAGCATGCAGCCCCCTCATGTCATCCTGAGCGTCGCGACGACCTTGATCACATCGCCGAGATGCCGCCGTCGATGATCACTTCCGAGCCGGTCATGAAGCTCGATTCATCGGAGGCGAGGAACACCAGCGCCCAGCCCACTTCCTCGGGCCGGCCGAGGCGGCCGATCGGCACCTGCTTGCCGAGCTTCTGCTGCATCAGGTCCTGGCCGAAGCGGTCGCGATACTTGTCGAGGATCGGCGTGTCGATGAAGGTGGGATGCACCGAGTTGCAGCGGATGTTGTAGCCCGACTTGGCGCAGTGCAGCGCCACCGACTTCGAGAGCAGGCGGACGCCGGCCTTGGCCGAGTTGTAGGCCGCCATGTTGGCGCCGGCGATGATGCCGGAGATCGACGAGATGTTGATCACCGAGCCGCCCAGCCGCGCCGTGTGCTTCTTGATCTCGGCGACGCCGTGCTTGCAGCCCAGGAACACGCCGTCGAGATCGATCGCGTGGACCTTGCGCCATTCCTCGAGCGTGATGTCCTCGACCGTCTTGCTGAGGCCGATGCCGGCGGAATTCAGCAGCACGTGGAGCGCGCCGAACTTGGTCACGGTCTCGGCGATCGCCGCCTTCCAGTTGTCCTCGCTCGTGACGTCGAGCTTCACGAAGTGGCCGGCGGAGCCCAGCCGGTCGGCGACGGCCTTGCCGCGGTCGGCGGCGACGTCGGCGACGACGACCCTGGCGCCTTCCCTGGCCATCAGTTCGGCGGCATTGGCGCCAAGGCCCGAGGCGCCACCGGTGATGAGCGCAACCTTGCCGGCCAGACGATCCGTCATTTCTTCTTTCCTCCCGCGGCGGCCCCCGCTTTTGCCTCGCGGTGGGCGATGTAGGTCGTGGAAGCCACGATGACGGCGGCGCCCACGAAGGTCCAGATGTCGGAGGTCTTGCCCCAGACCGCCACGTCCATCAAGGCGGCCCAGACGATGCCGAGGAAGGTGATGGGTTGCAGGGCGGAAATGTCGAGCAGGCGATAGGCCCAGGTGATGAAGAAGTAGCCCATCGTCCCGAAGAAGCCGGCCGAGAGGAACAGCAGGAGCTGGTCCATGGTCGGGGTCTGCCAGAACCAGATGCCGAGCGGGGTGAAACAGATCGCGCCGACGACGCTCTGCCACAGCACGACGACGGCCGGCTTGTCGCGGCCCGACACGACCTTGGCCACCAGGTTGGAGCCCGCGATCAGGGGGACGGCGCAGAGCATGTAGATGATGCCGGGATTCACCGTGACGAGGCCGGGCCGGACGATGATCAGCATGCCGGCGAAGCCGATGCCGACCGCCAGCCAGCGCCGCCAGTGCACGGTCTCGCGGAGGAAGATCACCGCGCCCACGGTGACGAAGATCGGCCCGGTGAAGCTCAGCGCCGCCATGGTGGCGAGCGGCAGCCACACCACCGCCTCGTACCACAGCGCGTAGCCCGACGTGTGGAACAGGCCCCTGAAGCAGTGGAGTTTGAGGTCCTGGGTCTTCATGCCGGCGAGGCCTGTGCGCCACAGAAGGTAGGGAGCGATCAGGGCGATGCCGGCGGCCCAGCGCCCCCACGCGACGAAGAGCGGCGGCATCTCGGTCGCCAGTTCCTTCACCGAGGCGTTCAGGAAGTTGAAGAAAATGCCGGAGACGACGGCCAGGAAGAAGCCGCGCGCCGTGCGGGACGGGATCAGGCGAGACAGCGTATCGGACGACTCGGTGACGGGAGCAGACATGCCGCGGCAGAGGAGGCCGATATGAGGGTGGGGTCAAGGTATCGCTTTCGCAGGTCAGCCCCCCGGCAAACCTTGCGCTCCGCAATCGTCGCCGTGACAATGCCGTCGAGAGGAAAGCCATGCCCGATGCCATCGCCGAGACTGAGACGCACGCGGCTCCCCGCCATCCGCTCGATCCACTGACCTCTGGCGAGATCCGCCGGGCTTCGTCGGCGGTGCGCGCGGCACACGATCTCGGCCCGGGCATGATGTTCGAAACGGTGAGCCTGCTCGAACCCGACAAGAGCGTCGTGGCTGGATTCCGGGCGGGCGCTTCGTTTCCACGCGAGGCCTTCGTTTGCGCTTTCGACCGCACCAACGGCCAGGTCTGGGAGGCCCGGGTGGATCTCGTCGCCGACAAGGTCGTCGACTGGCGGCACGTCCCGGGTGTCCGACCGCGCATCCTCGTCGACGACATCATGCTGGTCGGGGAGGTGGCACGGGCCGATCCGCGCTTCCGGGAGGCCCTGGCCCGGCGCGGCATAGCCGACATCGAGAACGTCCAGGTCGACCCCTGGTCGGCCGGCAATTACGGGCTGCCGGACGAAGAGGGCCGGCGGCTCTCGCATACGTTCTGCTGGTACCGCAGCGAGAAGAACGACAACGGCTATGCCCATCCCATCGAGGGACTCTGTGCCGTCATCGACCTCGACCGCGCCGAGGTGCTGCGCATCGACGACTATGGCGTGGCCGACGTCCCGAGGCTCGATCGCAACTATGCCGCCCGCTATCGAAGCGTCTTTCGCGACGACGTGAAGCCGCTGGAAATCGTCCAGCCGGCCGGTCCGAGCTTCGTCGTCGAGGGCAACGAGGTACGCTGGCAGAAATGGCGTTTCCGCGTCGGCTTCAATGCCCGCGAAGGGCTGGTGCTGCACGCGATCGGCTACGAGGACGAGGGACGGCTGCGGTCGGTGCTGCACCGGGCGGCGTTGTCCGAGATGGTCGTGCCCTACGGGCACCCCGGCGGCGGGCATTTTCGCAAGAATGCCTTCGACGTCGGCGAGTACGGCATCGGCGTGCTGGCCAATTCCCTGACTCTGGGCTGCGACTGCCTGGGCGCCATCCGCTACTTCGATGCCTGGCTGGCCGACAGCAAGGGCGATCCCTACTGCATCGAGAGCGCGGTGTGCCTGCACGAGGAGGATTTCGGCATCCTGTGGAAGCACACCGACCTGTTCACCGGCGAAGTCGATGTGAGGCGCGCCCGGCGGCTGGTCGTGTCGTCGATCTCGACGGTCGGTAACTACGAATACGGCTCGTTCTGGTATTTTCACCAGGACGGCTCGATCCACTTCGAGATGAAGGCGACGGGGATCATGAACACCGCCGGCCTGCGGCCCGGCGAGGCGCCGGACCATGGGACGATCGTGTCACCGGGTGTCTATGCCCACTACCATCAGCACGTGTTCAACATGCGCCTCGACATGGCGGTCGACGGCGAGCACAACCGCGTCGTCGAGGTCGACACCGTGGCCCTGCCCATGGATGCCGACAATCCCTACGGCAATGCCTTCACCACGCGCGAGACGGTCCTCGAAACCGAGCAGGGCGCCCAGCGCAACGTCGACTTCAACGCGGCCCGCTTCTGGAAGATCGAGAGTGCCGAAGCCCGCAATCGTCTGGGCCAGCCGACCGCCTACAAGCTGTTGCCGTTGAGCCCGATCCCCACCTTCTCGCATCCCCAGTCGATGGTCACCCGGCGGGCGGCCTTCATGACCCGGCAGCTCTGGGTCACCGCCTACCATCCCGACGAGATTTACGCGGCCGGCCGCTATCCCAATCAAAGCAGCGGCGGCGACGGATTGCCGGCTTGGACGGCGTCGGACCGGAGGCTTGTCGATACCGATGTCGTGATCTGGCACAGCTTCGGGCTGCACCACATTCCGCGCCCCGAGGATTTCCCGGTCCAGCCCGTGATCACCGCCGGATTCGCCCTTCATCCCGCCGGATTTTTCACGGAGAATCCGGCTCTCGACGTACCGCCCTCCGCAAGCAGCATGAGTTGCTGCGTCGACTGACCCACCCTCGATCGAGGAGATTGCCATGGATACCCTGATCGACACCGCAGCGCGCCGCCGAAGCCTGTCGGACAAGCCGGCCGCGCCCATCCTCTTCGCGCACTTCGTGCTGCGCTCGTCGAACGTGCAGCCGATGATCGACTGGTACTCGGCGGTGCTGAACATGCACGTCGTTCAGCGCACCGAATACATCTGCTTCCTGACCTACGACGACGAGCATCATCGGCTGGGCATCGTGAACCTGGCGGGGCTGAAGGCCCCCGATGCCAAAACATCGGGGCTGGCGCACGTCGCCTACACGATGGCGGATATCGGCGCACTGCTCTCGACCTGGCGCCGCGTCAAGGCGCTGGGCATCGAGCCGTCACGCTGCATCCATCACGGTCCGACCGTCTCGATCTACTATCGCGATCCGGACGGCAACGGCGTCGAGCTGCAGGTCGACCGCTACGTGACGAAGGAGGCGACCGCGGCCTACTTCCAGACCGAAGCGTTCCGGAAGAACCCGATCGGAGTCGCCTTCGATCCCGAGGCGCTGGTGAAGGCCTACGAGGCGGGCGCGCCGGAGAGCGAACTTTTGGACATGCCCGACGGCCCACCCGCGCCGCCGCAGGCGGCGCCTTCCCCTCGTTGATACGGTGCGCGTTTGCAGCGCGGCCGGCCCGGGGACCCCGCCGCCTGAAGGCCCGACCTTTCGACCCGCCTTGAAGCCGACGAGATGTTCGCGCGCCAGCTGACACCGGGTTCGCGGGCGCGGCCCGCGCCCGGGGCACGATCCGGCGATGGCCTCGCGGGCCAGGGTCGCTCCAGCCTGGCTGCTGCCAGGCATATGCGGACATAGAACCGATAGCAGTATGCATTCCGGTCGGCGCTTCCCGTCGAGATCTCCCACTTGCAAATTCAAAGTCCGGTTCATCAGCAACTGAAGGGCTCGCTTCTCACAGGAGAGATGTCCTTGGAATCATGTGATGGCCGTGGCGGTGATACTGCCCATCCTTCGTTGTCGCCGCCCCTCTTGCCGCGCTCCTCGTCGCGGCCCTTGAGCAGCGATCACCCGGAAGCTTGACCTCGGCCTAACCGCAAACCGTCGCCTCGACCGGATCGAGCGCGCCGGACTCTCAAACGCCAACGAACAGACGATGGCCGGACGTGTCCGGCGTCGGAGCCGCTTTCCCTTTCGAGGCGGTTGCCGGCCGCAAGCACGGCCCTGAGGCCCCGATGGGCCGCTGAACGGAGACGAACATGGCAAGCATAGAGACAGAAGGGCTGCCCACGGCAGCGCCGGCCGCAGACCCATGGCCACGCAACGAGCTCGGCGACGACCATCCGCTGAGCCTCGAGGCCGACGAGACGTTCGCGCGGCGGCTCGATACCGGCTTTGCGGGCGCGGTGCGCGGCCTGGTGACCGACCCGGCGACGGGTCTCGCGGGGAAGGACCCCGAGGGCGCGCTGGCCGGGATCGCCGAGACCGTCCCGTTGCTGGCCGAGCTGAAGGACCGCTATCTGGCGGCGGCGGTCGGGCCCCGCCAGAAGGCGATGCTCGAACCGCTGATCGACCGCCGTCTCGACCGCGCCGGCGGCGACCTCGGCCGGATCGCGGAGCAGGCGACGTCGGTGCTGGACGACCGCATCGTGGCCGAGCGTCTCGCCGACCTAGCGCGTGACGCGTCTCTGTCCTGGCAGGACCGGGCCCATCTGCGCACGCTGGGCCACACCGTGGTGGGCGAGCTGCGCTACCAGGGCGAACGAAAGGGCTGGGACGCGGGCCGGACCGACACGGCGGTGCGCACGGGCCTCAGCGATCTCTATACCGGCGCGGTCGAGGCCGCGATCGTCCAGGATCCCGAGCGGGCGGCGACGTTCTACGC